>CAZLCK010000039.1:0-14825 GCA_964558235.1 uncultured Coriobacteriaceae bacterium | reverse complement strand
GCAAAAAGTGTGAGAAAGATGGCGGAGGAGGAGGGATTTGAACCCTCGAGACGGGGAGTACCCGCCTAACGGTTTTCGAGACCGCCGCATTCAACCACTCTGCCACCCCTCCGCGTTTGATCTAATAAGAAAAAATCCTGCAAGCAAGTGATTGGTAAATTAATAAAAGATTCAAAATGGCGGAGAGCTAGGGATTTGAACCCTAGATACGGTTTCAAGCCGTATACACGATTTCCAATCGTGCGCCTTCGACCACTCGGCCAGCTCTCCATATCCACCTTTGATAAGTGTTCGCGCTGCTTTTTGATAAACAGCAAACGGCAGTATATCATCAATTTTAAAATGACGCACTATCTTTAGCCACGTATGGGTTTTATCGGTCTTTTATGTCGTTTAGCTGATTGTAAGCGAAACTTTTCACCCCTCCGTACAACCTCCCCTAACTGCAACCTAAGCAGACTTAGCAATGGCTATGGGAGGAGCGGTAAGTTCTAGAAGTTACCTAGTTGATTGTAACCGCAGTTTGGTACAGCAAAAGCGGGCTTATTGGAGGCGTATAGGACAAAAGCGATTTTCTTGTTAGGAGTAGAAAAAGCCCGCCCTGCTTATGTCGCTGGGCGGGCAGATGATACGATTGCTGAGGCTAGAAGAGTTGCAGTCCTTTTGCAGTCTTTCTTCTAGTGTAAGCGTAAGCCAAATGTGGCCTAGGCTTGCAAAACTTACAAAATATCTAGATAAGCAATATTCATAGGCTTATTCTCCAGCAGATGCCTCTTCAGTTGCAGCGACTGCTTTTTTCTCAAGTTCTGCATTATATTGTTCAGCAAGTGGGTCTCCATATTTTCCACCAGTATTGGGGAAGAAGATCCAAGCGATTAGACCTGCTATAGTCAAAGATATTCCACCAAAAAGTATTGCTGTTGCAGATACTCCACCGGACATATTTACAAATGCTGCAGCGATTAGAGGACCAAAGAACATTCCAACGAGGGTGATTGTTCCAATCATGCCAGGACCAGATCCACGTAAATCTGGCGGGTAAACCTCTGCGTATAGGTTTTGCATAATTGGAGCGTTTCCGCTAAAGCAGCCCAAGATGACGAACACTCCATATAGCAAGAGCAGATTTGGCTCATCTAGCCCAAGCACAAAGTAGACGACGACGAGCATGATTCCAGATCCAACGCAAAGGAATCCAAAGATTTTTTTACGCGAGAATTTGTCACTTAACGATGAACATACAATCTGGCTTACTGCTAAAACACCAATCGTGATAGTTCCAATTAAACCAGCAACTTGGATATCATAACCAGCCTCTAAAATCGCTGCAGTCTGGAAGGCATTGACTCCCATGAAGTAGAACTGCCACACAATGCACATCACACCAAAGATCCATGTGATAGGCATCTTTAGAACACGGATTGAAGACATGCGACTTGCAGCTTTTTGCGCAGCTTTTTCTTCAGGTGTAAGTTCGGGCTCAACTATCACTTCTGTTCCTGGAGGGGATCCCAAAGGAACAGTTCCCATCTTTGCAGGAGTATCCCGAGCGAGCAAGAAGTACAAGATTCCACAAATTGTGATAACAACACCTAGCCAGAAGAAGCAGCCCTTCCACCCACTGTTGATAATAAGAAGGGGAGCTACAATTCCTAGAACTGCACCGGAGATCGATCCTCCCAAAGTGTTGATTACCATACCTTTACCGCGCATATTTGGCGCGAACCAACTTGCGATTAATTTTGGCATCAAGATACCACCACAAGCAGAGGCAAAGGCACCGGCAAGCGCATATAAAACGATCGTAATAATAACGCTTGTTGAAATTGTTCCAGCAAGTATTAAAAATACGCCCAAGCCGACAGATCCAACAGTGCATACGATTCTTGGCCCAAATCTATCTCCTAGGGAACCCGCAAGAAATCCTAGTCCTGAACATAAGATTCCATAAAGAGAGGTTCCAATTGCAATGTCAGCAACTGTTGTACCAAATTCTTCGGCGATATATGGAGCGACATAACCCCAGGACATAGTTCCACAAATGGTTCCTATACCCAAAAGAAATGTGCTTCCCGCAATCACCCAGGCATACCACGTTCCTTTACTAGCCATGGACACATCCTTTCTACTATTCGGAGACGATACTATTCGGGGATGATTGGGATAAATCGATCCTTCTTACTCCCTTACAGTAAAAATATTAGGGGGTAGGAGGGCAAAACGTTCCTGCAATGAATAAGGGCATATCCACGGTGTTTGAGAGCATGTGAAACAAAAAGCATAGGGTATTTCAGATGAGAGTATTTGGATTTGGTTTGTGTATCGTTTTAGTCAAATTCGGAATAGGTCTATGCATCTTTTAGATGTTGCCATACAGACTTTTTGATCAAAATATTTAAAGATATCTGAGAAAAATAGTGGGGAAAACTAAGGAATGACCATTGACCTTAAAACCCAATAGTATAAATGTAGTTAAATATTGAAAATGTTTAATTTTGAATATAATATAAAAATTGCTATACTAACCTATTCGATTCAATAAATACCAGTAAAAGTGATGACAGCAATGGTTAAGGGGAGGATGGCCATGCTTATCGAGTCATTGCATGAGTTTTGTACTTTGGCACGAGTGCTTAACTTTACGAAGGCAGCGTTAGAACTACATCAGTCGCAATCAAGTCTTTCACGTCATATTCAGAGTATGGAAAGGGAATTGGGGTTCTCTTTAATCGGGCGTAGAAACGATCAGATCTATGTGACTAAAGAGGGAAATCATTTCCTCAATGGGATCTATCCGTTGATCGAATCTTATGAAACACTTGTTCATGAATGTCGCAACATGCTCAATTCTAAAAAGGGTGAGATCTTCATCCAAGAACCTCCATTTGGAGATTTGGCTAGCATTTGTTTTTTGAAGTCTTGCGAGAATTTTAAGATGATGCATCCAGATATTGAGGTGCGCTATAAAGATACTAGCGGCAGGGATTTGCTTGATAGTTTGGATGGTTCGTTTTTGGATGTTGTCTTTGAATATCAGTATGGCGAAAAAGAAGACATTGAGCAGTACTATCACGATAATAACTTAGGTTTTGTCCACCTTTGTGATGTATCGCCTTTGGTTTGGATGGATAAAAACAATAAGCTTGCTCAACATGAAAAGCTTGAGATTAAAGATATTTTAGACGTTCCTGTGATGCTTATATATGATTCATTTGCTCCGATGCGTAAAGCAATTGAAGATATGTATGAGATTAATAGAGGAAGAATTAAGGCAGTTAACCTGACAATTACTCATAAATACGAGTATTATCTGGCGCTACTTCCTCCAAATGCAATCTATATTTTGCCCGAGGGAATCGAAAATAATATCAACTTGCGCTCGCGTCAGAATATGAAATTTGTACCATTAGTTGATCAAAAGATGAAATTCTACGCGGTGTTTAGAGAAGGTTTTAATCAATCAGAGCATCTCAATGCATTTTTTTCACATCTGAACAACTGTGATTTATTACAGATTGCTAGCTAGGTAAAAATGCCGATACGCTTATAGTAGACAGAACCCATAACACCAAATGTTTGGTTATGGGGTATTGATGCAGGTCAACCCTATAGACAGAGACAGACCCATCTTCTGTATCTTTTCAAGAGAAGATGGGTCTGTTGCTACTGCGTAACATATAGGGAGGAGTGCAGTAGCCAGCTTGTGTTACTTGGTAATATTTGCTAACCAAAGTACTTTTTGGATAGATTCTCAATTTCCTCGTCGACAGCTTCGTAGAGTCCTGGATAGGTTGAGGCTGGACCTCCGGCGCATAATCCTGCAATCAAATATTTTCCGCCATCGGTTGAGTCATAAAGATCGATCAAACCCTCACGTACTTTTTCTCTATCCCAGTTTTCAACATCATAAATTCCATTATTTAGACCACCATGGAATGCAATTTGCCCGCCATAGTTTTTTATAAGCTCTGGGATATTATTTGTATCTAAAGCACCCTGCCAAATATCAATTCCCATCTCAATCATATATGGCACAAGAGTTGCTGCATATGAATCTGAGTGATGAACAACAAGCTCGACACCATGATCTTTGTAATACCCGTAGATCTCCTTATATGGTTCAACGAAGAATTCGGCAAACATATCTGGAGACATAAATGTTGAAGATTGCATACCCCAGTCGTCATGATGCAAAAGCGCATCAGGCTTCACATATTTACAAAAGCCCTCCGCCAAAATCAGCTCAAATTCAACAATATACTTAATGAGTTCTTTCATCTCGTCTGGATTTAGCGCTAGGTATAAGAGTGCATTTTTGATCTCACACAGATAATGTGTCTGCTCAAAAACTCCTGGCGCAACACATATCATGCAAAACTTCTCGTTGCGATCTACCTGCTCAGCTTGAGCGACTAATGGCTCCCAATCTGCATCGCTAAATTTCATGTTTGGCATAGTTACATAATCGCGCCAATGCTCGATATCTTTACAAACTATGTGTTCTTGATCATGTACAGGAAATGGTCCGGGTGTACCAGCTGGCCACTCCAAAGTTACACCCCAGGCATTGACAATCGGAGGTCCTCCAAGCTCAGGAAATGGGCTTTTGATCGGACTGGCAAAGATCAAATCATAGGCCTCATATTGCTTGACAAATCTATCTGGTTTTCCGTCAGGTTTGATAGTCTCTAAAAGGTTTTGGCGTGGACTAAGCATTGCACCCTCCCTTTTGCACTAACTGTTGTGCTTAATATTCACGAATAAATTTCAACAAAGGAAAATCTTAAAAAGATCAACGCTTCTATCTTGATTCTAAATAGAAGTCTATTTAGAACGCTCTCCCTATTTAGGGATAAAGACCTGCGTTTTAAGAAAGGGCTAATTAGTTGATAAAAGACCCTAAATTAAAATGGCATAGGCTCATGCATAAACTTCATAACCATATCCCAATAATCCTCGATGTATTTCAAATTGTGGGGAAGTCTTTAAAACTGCGTTTAAGGCAATACGTAATTAGCGGGGTCATTTTCAAAGCTTCTAATTAACATTTTTACTAAAGCAGATATTAAAAAGTTGTGATATTTGCAATGTAGGTTGAGCTAACAATATAGGCTGAGCTAATCTAGCAAAAACTCTAGCAACAAGTGGAAGGGGCAATCAATGAGTGAGCTTGCTGATAAGAAGATGAGCCAAACAAAACTTACCCCTAAGGAGAACTATTTCAGGATGTTAAGAGGAGAGATACCTGAGTGGTTGCCAAGCTATTTCAATAATGGTGCCGCCTTATGGGTCGAAGAGCTTTTAACTCCACAAGCTGCTCCAGATGGGCCAATCGTTACAACTTTAGGTGTTACTTATGTTGGAAGCCCGGACAACAACTGGGGCGCAATGCCAAAGCCAAATGAAGTGGTTTTGGATTATGACAATATTGAGCATTGGCGTGATTATGTGAAGATTGCCGATCTATCGGATTTTGATTTTGAGAGCTATTATCGCGAGAAGGCCAAGGATATTGATCGCAGCCAATTTTATATTCATTCTGGCGGAGCCGATTATTTTTTGAGTTTAGTCTCGTTGATGGGATTTGAAGCCACCTTGTTAGCGCTATATGAGTATCCAGATGAAGTTAAAGAGATGCTCGAATTTTTGTCGGAATTCTATCTATTTATATTTAATCAGCAGATTAAGTACTTAAAACCTGAAATTCTTATGACGATGGATGACGATTCAACCTGGAATAGTCCATTTTTCAGCCTTGAGATGTACAGGGAATTTTTCAAGCCGTATCACAAGAAGCATTATGATATCGCTTTGGATCATGAGATGTATATTGAGCATCACGATTGTGGAAAGTGCGAGATTTTTATTCCTGATTGGATCGAGATGGGCGTACAATCTTGGAATCCTGCACAGGTTTGCAACGATTTGGTGGGAATTAAGAAGCAGTATGGCGATAAGCTTGCCATCGTAGGCGGCTGGGACAATGTCAAGTATGATACATGCGATGATGAAGAAGAGCTTAGAGCTGCTCTAAAAGAATATGTGGATACATTTGCTCCCGGTGGAAGATTTGGATTCTTTGCTGTAACAGGCGGATTACCAGAAGAGGAATCAACTAAACGCAGAATGCAGATAGTAGAAGATTTCTACTATGAGTATGCATTTGATTGGTACGAGACCCACTAATAGACGAAAATCATCGAGATGGCTGGCCTAAGAGATACTTTATGATTAGGCCAGCTGTTCTTTAGATATCTATGTATTCAGGAACTGGACGATCGTCGTCAAAATAATATTCGACGCCCTCTTTTCCACCAACAGCTTGAGGATCGACAATCGCAAATCTCCCAAAAGCTTCGGCAGCGATATTTCCATCTTCTAAAACCAAGATGCCCTCAGCATCATAGGTGCGCGACCTCTGCTTAACAATCCAAGAAATTCCGCGCATTGGCCTATCAAGAGGTATAGCTTTTCTAAATTTAATGGAAAGCTCAATTGTCACAGAAATTGCTCGTGGATTTTCCTGAAGAATTGTGCGATTTAGAAGCTCATCTAAAATCGTAGAGACAATTCCGCCATGCATTCTATCTGGAAAGCTTTGCATTATCTCTGTTGGATTAAGCTCTACTGCAACTTTGTTATCTTCTAGATTAAAAAATCTTGCACCAAAGCTGACTGGGTTTTCTTTGCCGCAAACTATACAATGTGCAGCACGCTGTTGTGCTCCAATGACCTTATGACGTTCAATTTGATGTTTCACAACATCACCTTTCAAACGATAGAGTATCTTTTATGAGGAATTTCATTTTTAAAGATAGCTGACAAAAATATGATAATTAAACACCTTGATAAGCTTGTATTTAACTTTGCGAAAGGCTTTTGCTAGATAATTTCTCCTAGTTGTTTTATTTCGAAACTTTTTAAGCTTCGCGCCCTGCCGGTGATGGTAAGTTTAAGAAGTTGTCAGTTGTTTTACTTAACCTGGAATGGAGTTTTGGATCGTGAGCGATTTAAACAATATAGACTCAGAGCTTGAAATTGAGCTTAATGAAGATGATCAAAAGATCTTGTTTTATGCGCTCGACGATGCAAAGAACAAATTGATCAAAGAGGGGGCTTTCAGCCCATTTAGTATCATCTTGGCTGGTGAGGATCTATTTTTTGACACTTATTCAAGTGCTGACGTAGATGCGTGTTTTGAAGCCTCTGCTGAGGCTGTGAATGCTATTGCTCATATTGCGGATTCGTATGTATTTTGCTACGACGGGTATATAGATACAGATGATGGGCAAAAAGACATGCTTATTGCTGAAGTTGGTCGCAAATACGAAGAGCATGGCAATGCCTTTGGTTTGATCTATAAGTCAGACCCTGTTGAGTTTGAAGATGTGTTGATCGCGCTTGGCGAAGTTGACAATCTCTTTGATCCTGAGCAAGTTGAGACTGCTGAGTTTATTAGAGATGCATATGCCGAAGGCAGCGAGATTGATCTACCCGAGACTAGTTTTTAGTTAGGTTTTAGTTAGCCACGTCAGTTTTTGGTCAGTCGCACTAGTATCTAGTCAGTCACGCCAACGGCCAGTGTCTAGCGCTCACGTATCTAGTAGTCAGTCACGCCAAGGTTTACCAAGAAGATGTTGGTCGCATTAAAGCTTCGAGCTTCTTACGATCTTGATCGGCCAAATAGGCCACTCTTTGATTTGGGTCGCTGCACATTTTTTGGAAGTACTTCAATCCATCTCCAATACGCAGCTTTTCCAAACAGCGAATCGCTGCATATCTAACGGCGGCACTAGAGTCACTAAGCGCAGGTACAACCCATTTTATTGCGGTCTCTGGTTGCCCTTTAGTTAGGGCAGCTAAAGCTTCTACGCGAATCAACGGACGATCGTTGGTGCAATAGCTCTCCAAAACTTCCACATCCTCTGGTTCATCAAAAGGAAGAAGTGAGATTGTAGCAGCAAACGTAGATGTATCATCGATGTTAAAAAGCTCATCGATATCGTTTTCTAAAAGAGCGTGCGCTACATCTGCATCATCGCGTTCAAACAGAGTCAAATAATCGAGCATGGTCCTAGCTGCTCTGATCGCGCGGCGTCTAAGCCAAGACGTTTTAGCATTAAAAAATCGTTCGATATAAAAGACCGCCTTGCTATCTGCACCAAAAAATCCGGTGATAGCGGCGTTAGCGACCGACTTATCTTTGTGTTGCAGTAGCTCCATCAAGATGGAATAAGCTTGAGGAATGCGAAGCGTTCCAAGCATCTCGATTGCAGTAAGTCTGCCCTGTTCATATATTACATTCTCGCCCTTAGCAAGAGCGAAAAGATTGTTTAGGGTATCTGCTTTAGAGAGCGTGTTAGAAGAATCTTCAGTCTCAAAAACCTTATCGCTCTCGTCATTTAAAGAGAGTTCTTGTAAGGTTTTTTCGACATTATGAAAATGGCTCATCCATCTATCAAAGATAGCTTTGCGCCTATTTTTATATTGTTCAGAAAACTTTTCTGCCGCTTCAGCCGGCGCACCCTCTAGGATAACTGCCTGACTTGGCATAAACATCTCTCTTGGCTTTGCGCCCCACATATTTCCTATGGCAATTTGTGAAGTATAGGCGATCAAATAGTCGTCTGATTGTGATAGTACCAAGAGCCGAGGGAGCATCTTTGGGTCAATATTTGTGCACAAATATGCTACAGCTTGAAAAATACGCTTGTGATTGTCAGAAGCTAAATATGAGAAGAGTTTTTCGCGATTGTGTTTGTTAACAGAAGGTATGATCGCACCTTGCGTATAGATCGTTCCGCTGATAACGAGCAAAATTCCAATATTTGGAATAGCTAGGAGTACGGCAGAAAATGGGTCTGAACTATAGACTAGTCCAAAATAAGCCATTGCTGACGGAAGAACTAGCAAAGCAAGCGAGACGAAAAGCATCGATGTGCGGGATCCGCTTCTAGAAAATGCTAGGATTTCGATGCAGGCAAATATAGCACCTACGACGATCTGTGTGCTTAAAGATCCGCCAGCAACAGCGCCAAAAATTCCAACTCCAATATAGACAATCAGTGGAACAAGCCACATTACAAGTGGAATTCCAGAGCCGCCATCCATGCTTCCGCCTCTTGGGAATAATGCTCGGGATTGCATAAATCTTGCATAGAGCCATGCAACGATCGCACCGACTACAAATCCTAGAGTTGCAAACCAAATACGCATTGGAGAATCGAGGCCAGCTGATATTGTGACCAAACCTGCAATGCAAACGACAATTCCGATCATGATATTGAAAATGCCATTAGAAAAAGCTGCAGGAAAAATACACTTCTGAACCATTTTTCGGTAGGCTTTTTTATATTTTGGATCCACTATATAGTAAGGATTTTTTAAGTTGATAGAGCGGGGGATGTTGTCCTCCACGGTCATCATATCTAGATCGCGCCTTTCATAAATAAGAAACTAAAATCTTCTATTTTTAAAAAGTATAACCGAGATTACACGAAAAAGGCTTTGGTGGCTTTTTAGCGTTTAGGTTTAGCCCAGTTTTTATTTGGTTTTTATTTAGATTTTGTTTAGTCGTTTATTAGTAGTTTTCGAAGGTCTATCCTCCATCATCTTTTGTAACGAAATTTAAGGTTGTGTGATATGTCAAGGAAGTTAAATGTTGCAAACGTATAGATGGGAGGGATGATCGTGAAACGCTATGCACCTAATGAGGAAAAAGACGAATTGGTAATTGGTGCATCTGATGTTGAAAACGGAGAAGATAGCGCTCGGGTATCTATCGGGCAAACAGACTTTTCTTTAACAATTAGCGCAAAAAAGTATAGATATCTAAGAGTCTCTATATATGTGTTGATTGGGCTTTTAGCAGCTCTGTTAATTTTTGGATCGATAGTTTTTACGCCAACAAGATATGCAATCGCTTTGGACAATCAAGCAAGCTATGGGGAGATAATACTAGGCTTTCAAAGCCAGTATCTATCTGAAAGTGGTACTTACTCGACCCATAGTGGGATAGATGTTGCAGCTAGTGCTGGGTCTGGAATTGCCTCTCCAGTCGCTGGAACAGTTAGTTTTGCTGGTAGTGTGCCTAGTTCGAGTGTTTCAGGCTCTCCGACTACTTTGGCTGTCTCTGTTACAACATCGGATGGTCGGATTGTTTCTCTCATGCCATTTTCTTCAATAAGTGTTTCTGAAGGTGATTACATAGATGTTGGGGATATTGTAGGCATTCTATCTGCAACTGGAGATAGATCGGCAGGCGCACCGCATCTACATATTGGTCTTAGGGTAGATGGTAAATATGTAGATCCAAGTTATTTGTTGGGCATAAACGCATCGAAAGATACAAATTATGGAGAAGCATCAGGTGATAATGCTGGTGTTTTAGCTGAAACGTTTTCCAATTTTACAAGCGGTGCACAGGAAGGAATTTATCTAGAGGGTGCAATTGCAGAACAAGATTTGCGTCTTGGTGATAATGGAGAGCTTGTAGAGAATTATCCAGGAGATGTTGTTGAGGGTGTGATTAATAACGCTGCAAATGTTACGCAAAGCATCAAAGCTAATTCCATCAGCTCTGGGAGCGCTAGCGATGTCTTGGATGCGTCAGCACAGCTATCTAGTCGAACAGATTTCCAAACGTCTACATCACAGAGCGCCGGAGACTTTTTTGCAGGGATAGGATTTTGGTGGAATGAGATTGTGACGAATGTGTCTACATGGTTTGATAGCGTCATACAAAAGCTGCTCTCATTGATAAACAGTGTTGGAATTATGCCTTTAGTTTTAAGTGCGAGTGTCGTTGTATCTTGCGTAATAGCAGTCTTTATGGTGAAAGGGTTAAGGAGAAATGGTCTAAAAAACAACTCAATGAAGCAAAAAATTGTCAGACAGATATTAAGGGTTAAGCAGGTTGGAAATCATATTTAGTGGCCTTTTACCAGCGATTTTGTAACTGAAAAAATGTTTTAAGTGATTTGCTTGGACAATTGATTAGCAAAAATGGTAATCTTTCATGGTTATTTTCCTGTCCTAGTAAGAGACTGGGGCCGTTTAGTCCAGAGGAGGTGACAGATGAACGCTTACGAGCTTTTATACTTCATCAACCCAACTTCTGATGATAATGAGCGCACGGCTGTTAATGAGAGAGTTGTTAGCTCAATTACAGGAGTCGAGGGAACAATCGATTCTATCGATGAATGGGGAAAGCGTAAGCTCGCCTATGAAATTCGAGATCTAAATGAAGGCGAGTATTACCTCGTTAATTTCCAAGCAAATCCAGAGTCAATAGCAGAAATTGACAGGCTTCTACGCATTACAGATCAGGTTATTCGCTTCATGATTGTGCGTCGCGAGGTCGAGGAATAGGCTATCGATTTCTAATAGATAAAAAGAAAATCTATTTGGAGAAAGCAGGAATAAATGAGTATCAATAGGGTTGTGATTAGTGGGAATCTCACACGTGATCCTGAATTACGTTCAACAGCAAGTGGAACGTCTGTTTTAGGGTTTGGAGTTGCGGTAAATGATCGCCGTCGCAATCCTCAAACAGGTGAGTGGGAGGACTACCCTAATTTTGTTGATTGCACAATGTTTGGTGTAAGAGCCGAGGGTATCTCTAAATATCTCACTAAAGGAACAAAGGTTGCAATTGAAGGTAAGCTTCGTTGGAGTCAATGGGAGCGAGATGGTCAGAAGCGCTCTAAGCTTGAAGTTATTGTTGATGAGATTGAGTTTATGACTTTGAGGAATAATAGCTCTAACGAGAGTTCTTCTGCAGAACAGGCTGTGGACAATCAAATCCCAGCAGCCCCTGATCTATCTGTCTATGATCAGGAGATACCTTTTTAGGCCTATTAATCTAATTAATTGAGGCGCCATTTTGGCGCTAGTAGTGTTCGCATTTCGACGGACAATGAAGGAGGGAAAATGGCGGAGTATAATCGTCAGCCAAAGCGCAAATATTGCCAATTCTGCAAAGCAGATGCACCGGCTATTGATTACAAAGATACTAACTTGCTTCGTAAGTATATGACTGACCGCGGCAAGATAAAGCCAAGACGAGTCACTGGTACTTGTACACAACACCAGCATGACTTGGCCACTGCTATTAAGCGTGCAAGACAGATGGCACTAGTTCCTTATACAGTTCCTGTAGTTAGTGGTCGTGGTGACCGCAAGAGGCGTTAGAAGATCAGCTCTAAGGAGAAAGCAATGAAGGTTATTCTTTTGCAGGAGCTGAAGGGCAAGGGAGGCGAAGGCGACGTCATCGACGTAGCACAAGGGTTCGCAGATAACTATCTATTGCCCCAAGGGATTGCTATTAAGGCTACTAAGGGCAATCTCAAGCAGCTCGAGCAGCGTATGCACAATATTAAAAAGCGTGAGGTAGCACGCTTGGAGAATGCCGATGAGATGCAAAAGGCTCTCGACGGCAAAGTAATTCAAATTATTGCCAAGGTTGGCGAGGATGGTCAGCTCTTTGGTTCGATCACCCCTGCAATGATCGCTGAGGCAATTAAAGACCAGCATGGCATTGAGATCGATCGTAAAAAAATCGATGTTCGTAAGACAATCAAGACTGCTGGCGATCATGTTGCACAAATCTCTGTTTATCGTGAGATTAAAGCTGAGATTCAAGTCTCTGTTAAGAGTGAAGAAATGCTTGCTGAAGAGGCAGCAGCTGCACAGGCAGCTGAGGAAGCTGCAAAAGCAGCAGAAGAGGCTACTAATGAGGATGCACAGGCAACTGAATCCGCAGAAGTAGCAGATGCTGCTGAGGATTTTAAAACAGCAGATGATGTTGAAGCTGAGGCTTAAAGCAGCAGAAGAGGTTTAATCGCTTTTTACTCAGTTGTAGAAGCGGGTTTAATTATTAGGAGCGTTACTGGCGAAAGGCGAGGGGCGCTCCCTTTTTTTGCGTATGCCGAGCATGGTACGTTGTTCATATGTGCGTAACGATACTTAATGCGAAAGAAGAGCTTACGAAAGAAGAGCTCGCCTGTGTTTTTGCGCTAGGTTACCGAAGAGATCGTGTACCCGTTTTCGGTAAACAAGCGGCCTACTCTTTGCATGCCGTCGGCGTCGAGACGAAATGAGACCTCCACATAGGTCAGATTCTCCAAGGCAAGCTGGGCTCCCGTACAAAACACGACGTTTTGCATACTTTGAGCTCTCAAACGAAAGATCTGCCCATCAAGAATCACGGAGTCGATAAAATCACGACCACAGACATAACGTTGATCCACATACTCTTTGTTGTAAATCCGACTGTTCGGCATGTCGATGGTTATGCTCCTTTCTGAGATGGTTAGCGTGACCCATACGATTTTGGTCTCACTTGACGATACAGCTCGTTTGGCAGAGCCAATCACATATACAAGAGGAATTAAGACGACCAAGGAGTACAAGCGTCCGACAGACAGCCCCCACACAACTGCGCACACTAAAAGGAATGCGACAAGACAACATGCAAACGCAACAAGCGGGCGCGACTTTTTGCTCACGTCTACGAACGCACGTACTGTCTCTGATGTGGTGACGGGCGTATTAGATGATTCTTCAGCATTGCTCTGTTGCGGGCGGGTGTTTATATTCTCTTCATCGTTAAGAACCAAGCGCTGCTGTTCAGCAATTAGTGTTTCATACAGATTGGGCGACCAGTATGATCCGATCTCGAAGGTGGGAATAGGCTCCATTTCGTCTATGGAGCGAGGACGATCAAGCGAAATGTTCTGGTAGTGCCAGCCGAATATGCCTCCAGTAAATACGCATTCTCCGTTTGATCCAAGCTGCAAGTCACATTCTCGAAGGTTGATCACGATATCATTCAGGCCGCTAACGTCTCTGTCGCCTGAAAGATGGAAAGAATAGCGAAGCCATCCATCTTCGATAAAAAGACGTTCGTTAGTTCGCATAGACACACGTAGATTGCGTTGTCTGTAGGTGATGATAAAACCGATTGGGCCAGCCATGAGGAAAGTACCAAATGCCAGCATAGCAATCCCCAATTTGATAATTTCATCAGTGTTGCGTTCAGCGTCCCAGTAATGGATCATAAAGTACAAAGACACGAAAAACAGTACAGTACAAATAGAACAAAAGGTGAGTGCGATTTTACCGCCAGTGGTCGCTCCAACCGTTTTGAAAGAAAGGCTCCGTCTGGCTTTTTCGTCTATGCTAAACTTCACCCTCAGTTCTCCTTTTCCCACTCGATCTTTGTACGCCTTAATTTGAGTCTGTTGGATGGGTTATCTGCGAGTCTGTCGGGTTTGTCATCTGTGAGTCTGCTGGATGGGTAAATCGACAAAACAGGATACCGAGAAGTATGATCGCTCCGTATACAGATGCGGGCATGTATCGCGCGAGTGATATCGGCCCGGCTATCAGGGTAAGCAAGATAACAAGACAGGGAAGAGCGCACAGGAAGAGGGCAACAGATTTTCTACGGATCGCCAGGCCTACTAGGAGAAACGGGATCCAGGAGCAATAGAGGGCCTCGCTGGTCAAAAGATTAAGTACGGGCATTTCCTCGAAGCCAACAAAGATGGCACGCGCTAAAGGCGGGTTGTCCCATAGCTCATTCATATCGACAATCAAGTCGTTGAAATACGTGCGAATATCCTCTTCGGTCACGTCTGCAAGGCTCCGGGAAACCAGACCGTCGATGTATTTGTCTTCAAAGTTTGGCCAGGTACCGAACAGAATCTGCTTAGAGGGGTAAAAGTAGTCGTAGATATTGTTCCACGTTGCCGAAATAAAGGTACCCGGGTGCTTGAGGAACATGGAAAGATAGGCCTTTGCGAATTGCAGGAGCTCTGAGG
>CAZLCK010000038.1:0-15202 GCA_964558235.1 uncultured Coriobacteriaceae bacterium | reverse complement strand
GCTAGACCATCGGAGGACAAGCAGGAAACCATTTCATTAGTAAGCTCGCAAATGGAAGCACTATACCGATAACAAGCATGTATCCTACTACCAGCCATTGTGTAAGCGACACCTCGGGCTATAAGCCAAAATCTATTCAACGCAAAGTAACCATCATCAGCGGTAGACGGCATTTTGGCCTATAGCCCGGCATTTTTCTTTCCTGCTATTTTAAGATCACATCTGGATCCATCTCTTGCCATCTATCCATACGGCGTCTAAGCTCCGCGCGACCTTCCTCGTCTTCACGCATCGCAAGGAGCACCCAATCCATCTCCGCAAGAGCCTGACAGACTTCATCGATCTTCGAATAAGGAATTGAGATGATCATGCGGCCGGCTGGATATACCCTGCGCCGCGTCATTCCGTGACCAAGACCTGTGATAATGGTATTGACCTTACCAGAGATATACGGGTAGCTAAAAATCCAATTACATGAGAGCACCGGTGTTGCACAACTCTCCCAAAAGTCACCTGAAATGTAGCTGGTGGCTCTCATTAATACAGCCGCCTGTTCAACCTCAGCTACACAAACTATAAGATCGGGTTCAAAATCACACTGAGAAAGCGGGCTAAAAAGTACATAGTTACAAGCGCCTTGAGTAAGGGTAGTAAGCTCATGGTGCAGCTTAGCGTTTGGAGCTTGAGTCTTATATACTCCAAAATCCAAGCCAGCTTGACCGCTCGATGCAAATGGCTCCTTTGCAATCATCCCCATAATAACTTTACCAAAACAATTATCGTCATCTTTGGCAGTGTAAAAACCTCTATCCTCATCCTGACACTTGCGCAAAAACTGACAAAATGACATTACTTCATCTACATGCTCTATAGCTTCAGGACAGCTGTAACAGAACTTAACTGCAACTGGCTGATATTCCATCCCAAGCTTATAGAACAGATCCTTTGATTCTTGAGAAATCATCGCCTGCCTCCCCTCTTGCCCCACAAGAGACTAATGTCGCCACAAAAAAGGGATCTCCTACTCTCAAGTTCTTTGGATATCCAAAGTGTCGCTCGTGATACATGTTGCTCGATACGCATCCCTTGTGATACGTGTCGCCTACAATAATTGCGAAAATGACTACAATACCCCGCAAACGCTCTCGTTACTAATATGATTGTGCCACAGATGGAGATTAACCTCACGAGAATCGTAAACTCTCACTATTCCATCAAGCTCATCTGTAATAGCACTCTCTCCTATCGCCTCAGAAGTAATATCAACTAAATTTCTTAAGAACTCCGAACGATAGAGGGCTTTTCTCGGGTCTTCTAATAAAGCAGCGTAATAGATATCGGCCTCAACAAGATCCTGAAACATATGGCTTCCGTAAGAGAGCTCAGGAGCATACCCTGCCTGAGAATATGCAATCTCACATATACCAGCAAATGAAGCGATTTGTGCAAAAGTAACTGGAACTCCAAGTTCAGGAGAAGATGTACCAAGACGACCGGGTGCTAATAACAAAACCTGCGAATCTGAACCTTTGTTATACTGTTCCCCCTGAAGCCACGAAGAGGCCTCCCCGACAAGATGTGCAACAGTAGGCTTAACTGTATGCGGACAGTTGTAATAGCGATTTGGATCAACTACAACAAGCGCATCAATATCTAAAGACCGCGATGCACCCATAGCCTCTCCAAAAACCTTGAACAAAACATTGTCATCTTGCAACTTCGGAACGTCTACCAACGCTGCTGATAATACTGTTTGAAGCGGCCTACATTGTAAAAGATTAACTGTGAATACATCGTCAAATCCCACATTAACCGTGTACTCAATATCTACAGCACATCCATATGCCAAATGTAGGCAATGCAGGATATCTGACATCATCTCTACAAAGTGTTTGTTTTCAACAAGTCCCTTACAATTTGCAAAGAGTACTTTGCGATTCTTTCCTCTTTCGCGCAACAACCTCTCCGCGTCATAATCATGCTCATAGATAGCCTTGATTGCGTGATCAGAGAGCAAATCTATTAGATCTTGTACGTTTAACTCCGTGAGCTCTCCTTTATCAAGATCAATAACGTCGGCGTAATGTTGAGAATACCTATGTCTCTCTGCAACATTTTTAGCTGCAACCACCGTTGGCTTATCAAGACTCACAAGACGTGGATAATCTTCGCGAGTACGATCAACTGCCTTTGTTCCTAACCCTGCTACAAGACGCAACATTCCCGCATCAGGATCGGTTCCCTCCATAAAGCGAAATGCCGAATGTGAATAACCTACTCCTGCTGCTGTTGGGAAAAACAGAGGAGCCTCACCCTCCCTAGTGCAATAAGATCCGCTTACTCGTTGTACCAGAATTGCCATCTGCTCTTCATGTTTATCAAGGCCATTTCGAATTCTGTATTCAAGAGCAGAGGGATCCATGGTGGAAGCATATACCGTACGAATAGCGTCTTCAAAGGCCTCTAGCCTCATTTCAGGACTGCCAACATTGGCGCAAAATACCGATTCATATTTACCCGCAAATGCGTTGCCATAACCATCCTCTAAAAAGCTAGATGAACGAACAATAATTGGGCTTTGCCCGTAATGTTCTAATACACGCCGGAACTGTTCGCGTATATCCTCTGTAAAAACTCCATTGAGTAGCCCCTCCTTTAGAGCAGGCGCCGCCTCAGTAAAACCATTTTCCGTGCGTTGCGCGATCCTGAGTTCCCAAAGCCCATTGGAGACGATATAGGAATAGAACACATCAGTACCTAGGTAGAAGGAATCATGCATCTCCATCATCCCACAATATTGAGGAAGGCTGGATTCAATGATCTTGCGTGCAAGTAGCATTCCACAGGTCTTACCGCCCACAATCCCTGTGCCTATCATTCGATCACGAACTGAAAAATAATCAGTAGGTTCAAAGTAGCGTTTGACCATATCGCGCATAAATGGGTCTTTAGTCATCATCATGTTGCACATTTTCGTGCAAGTGTTGTCATCGAGTGACCCAGCATAGTAGCGCTGTTGAGCTTCTGAGAAAAATCTCACCCAGCTGTCAATATTACGATCAGGGCCTGAAAAATCTGCCTTGTTCATCAGCTCGTAAAAACGAGCAGAATCCACCCCATCAGAGCAGACCTTTACCTCACCAGTAGCCGAATCATAGCGATATGCCATAAACATCATTGGAGAATATCGATTCCATACTTTAATTGGATGAATATAGCATCTATCAGAATTCTCAGACTCCGTGACGCCCTTTGTGCCTTTTATCTCCTCAGTATTCTTTATGTCATCAAAAAACTCAAAGGCACTCTTTGACTCAATAGGATGATCACTATAAACATCGATTAACAACTGCGTTGTATCTCGGATCTTTGCAATAGCATCAAAGGAGTGGCGACCTCTTAGTACAGGAAAATATGCAACGGTGTCGAGTTCGAACAGATATGGGCAGGTCACGCGAAAGAAATTACCCATCATCAAGTCTGCAGACCACGCTACTTGAAGATCGCTCAGACAATCGAATATATAAAAAGCTTCAAGCCCCTGTTCTGCTATAACCGAGCGAACTTCAATCGTGAAAGCTTCAAAACCCTTATTTGGATTAAAGTGATGAACAACAACGCCTGGACGATCTTCTACAAGCGGATTATGCGAAGCAAAACGCATGTAGTGAACCTCGTGGCCCTCAGATATAACTTGGTCGATAAGAGGATCACTGAACATGCAAAACTGATTTAGGTCATCGAGTTGCCATACGACATTGTCACCAAGCCGTATATTGTCGAACACCTGGTCAAGCCCTTCGATGCCACACTTGATTCTCTCGAATGCCGCCATCTTTTGCTCCTATTCTTGCAGCTAAAATATTAGCTTTGAGTATAGGACAAACATTTAGAGCTTAAAGAATTATTAACAAGATGTATAAGTTTTGGTGCACCTCATAAAGGCTCATAAAGATGTATCTTATTTAATAAGAGGCATCTCGTTAACTTATACCAAGAGTAGATATACCAAGGGTGAAATGAATCATTTAATTTGGCTCTGTTAACCCAGCATGGATATAACAGAGTCTTTAATTTATGCGACCGCTCTAAGCAGTTGTCTTAAGCGGTCGCTTTAGGCAGTTGTCTTATGCAGTTGCTCCACCGCAGCTGGAACCAGCTCCTGCTGTACATCCATAGCAGTGATTTCCAAATGCGATCTTACGCTTAAGTGACATACTAGGATTGGCAGCAAGATCTGCGATACTTTTGCCATCAAGAGTGGGAGTCTCAGCCGCCTGATTAAAATCGCAATCATAGAGAAGTCCATCATAACCAACAGAAATCTGAGAACGACACATCATTGTTGGCACTGCAGCTGGATTGAACGCATCAACCAGCTTTTTCATATACGATCCCAATTTTCCCTTCTTGTGGAGCGCATTTGCAAAACGACCATTAGGATTATTGGCTATAGCAAAAAGATTATCGAAAATGATCCCATATTCTTCATTGAGCTTTTGCTTATAATCACGCTCAAGGCCAGCTTGGTCTCCCGGTAAAAACATACCACCAGGGTTGTAGACCAAGTCAAGCTCAAGAGTCTTGCCATCTAAATCTGGACTTTCGCCTCTACCATATCCCAAAGCATTTAGCTTTTTTATTCCATCTATGATCGCATCATATGTACCTTCGCCACGCTGCTTTTCTGCGTTTTTCTTCACATAGTGCGGAAGACTTGCAATTACAACAATACCTAGCTCAGCCCATAATTGTGGGAGATGCATATAAGATGGATCTTTTAAAATGACCAGATTAGAGCGGGTCATTACCCTAGCGCCGGTTGCGGCTGCTTCACGGATAAGCCATTCATAGTTTGGGTTCATCTCCGGAGCGCCACCAGTGATGTCTATTACGTCGATATCATGATCGCGCACAACCTTCAAGCACTGCTCCATGGTTTCTTTCGACATCTCTTCAGTACGCGCAGGACTCGATTCAACATGACAGTGCTTGCAGGCTAGATTGCATTTAAGCCCAACATTTATTTGCATCGTGGAGATCGTGTCATTGGTATATTCATATTCGCAGACACGATCGTTAAAGACGGGGAACCCTTTCAACACCTCTTGCGCAGTTGCATCCAATTTGGCCATTAAAGATCATTCTCTTCAACGATCTTTTTCATCTGAACGCCATGAGCAAGTGATGCTCCACCGCGAATAGCACACGCAACATGGAATGCCTCAGTCATTTGCTCTTCGGTAACACCCTTTTCTAGACAGGAATTGGTGTATGAATCTATACAGTAAGGACACTGAACAGTTGCAGCAACTGCTAAAGCGATAAGTGCCTTTTCGCGTGCAGTAAGTGCTCCATCCTCAAAAACTTGACCATAATAAGCCATGAACTTTTCCCAAAGCTCAGGAGCCTCATCGCCCATCGTAGGGAACTTCTCTAGGCCTTCAGGTGCATAATAGGTTTCCATCTTATTTTTTCCTCTCTCTTCTGTAAAACAACTTAAACTTTGTAAGACAAACAAAATAGTCAAACTGAAATATGTTCGAAATATGTTAGCAAGTTGTATAGGAAAGTATAGTTTTAATAGAGCTTTAATAGATTAAATCAAGTATTAGATTTTATCAAATTATAGAGTTGATATACTATATCAATTAAGTGAGGCTATATGGCGATTCCTTTCGTAAGTGCACACTCCCATATGCATCATATGACCTTACTCAAGCGAGCAAAATACTAGAAAGGTCAAGAAAACATGGACTACGAAGCTTACTATCGAAAGAGCGACAAAAGTGGCTACGCAAACTATTATTCTCAGATCGCTAAGGCATCTCCGGCCGATCCGCAAGCAACAGCTCGAACACGCGATGCAGAAGGTACAATTCCTGGCGAAGCACGCGACAAGTTGTTTAATATCGCCGCAGAAATCAAAAATACGTTTCACGAACTTGGCTCACCAATGCCTCCACTGCTAAAAGGTTGTGCGGTGGTTGACTTGGGCTGCGGATCAGGTCGTGATACATATCTAGCCGCCCAGCTTGTGGGCCCTGAAGGCAAGGTTATTGGTGTAGAGCCTAATGCTGAGCGCCTCTCCATCGCCCAAAAGTATCTCGACAAGGAGATAAAGCAATTTGGCTACGAAGCATCCAATGTTGAACTATACCAAGGTGTGCCAGAAGATCTTTCTTTTATCCCAGACAATTCGATCGACGTGGTTATATCTAACTGTACATTCAATCTTTCTCCAGATAAAGGAGCGTATATACGTGAGGTTAAACGTATCCTTAAACCCGAAGGCGAATTTTATTTCACCGATGTATTCACCGATCGTCGAATTCCAAAATCAATATCGGATGATATTAACGCCATCGCCACTCGTCTAGGTGGTGCAATGTTCATAGAAGATTTCCGTCGTATTGCTCAGAGCAACGGATTTTATGATCCACGATATGTTATGACCTGGAAGACACCTTTGAATGGCGAAGAGCAATCGCTCTTTCCAAATATCGCATTTGCTACTATCACCAGCCGACTCATCAACTCTGAACTCACATCAGATCATTGTGAGGATTATGGTGAGGAGATAATCTACGATGGCAGTCTGCCGGATTATCCTAACTTCTTCCTTTTTGACAAAGACATTAAGTTTCCTGCAGGACAACCTTGTCATGTATGCGACAACGTATCGGTGCTTGGACTGGGTGGATCGCGATATGCAAAGGTAATTAAGGTATCTGGCGATCGTTCTATACATTATGGCGATATCCATGGCGACCATATCATCAAAACCGCGCCTGACTTCACCGGCGTTGTAGATGAGGATGATCAGCCCACCCAGGTGAGCTGCTGCTAGATAAGAAATTGTTGCTAGATAAAAGCTGCTACTAGATAAGATTTAATATGGCGCAGATCTCTTCAATATTTGCTTTGGAGAATTTTTAAGATAAAAAAGACTATCAATGCTGCGCAGGCAAGAGCTTGCGCAGCTGTATAAAGGGATAATGATATGGAAACGATCTCTTTTATGGTAGTAAGTGGATTTTTAGGGGCAGGTAAAACCACTACCATGATTGCTCTAGCTGAGCATATGAACAAAACTTACGGTGAAACAGCCATTATCGCCAATGACCTCGGTGCAAATCTTGTGGATACAAACCTTACCCAAACGAGCGGTTGTACGGTAGTAGAGATTGCAAACGGATGTATTTGTTATCAGATGGACAACGTAGTAGATCAGCTACGGCGTTTACGCGACAAAGACAATGCTATCTTTGTCATGAGTGACATCCCCGGGTGCGGAGTTGGAGCGCTAGATCACGTATATCACACATTAGCTCGTGATCATTCAGACGAATTCAGACTTGCTCCTTTTACAGTCATCGTAGATCCTGAGCGTCTACGAATGATTATGCCTGAGAAGGCCGACATTAACCTACCAGAAGAACTCGTATACCTACTTCAACTACAACTAGAAGAAGCAGATGCTGTTGTGCTCAACAAATGTGATCTGCTAACGCCTGAACAGCAAACAACATACGTCGACTTTCTCAAAACAGCTGTTCCCGACATTCCTATCTTGTGTATCTCAGCACGTGAAAAGACAGGTATCGCCGAGCTGGCAGATTTCATCACAACACATACTACAGAACTTAAGAATTTCTCTGTACGAAATAACCACGAATTCGAGTTGGCAGAGGCCAAGCTCACATGGTATAACCGCCGATTGTTCATTAAGACCCTAAATGAGTCCAAAATAGATATGAATGCTGTCGTAGAAGATATCATTGAAGAGATCCGTCTTGGCCTTATCGAAAAGAAACGCAATGTGCCTCATCTCAAAACATTCGCCACCTCAGGCAATGGAGATTTCAATAAAGCATCTCTAATCGGCATAGATTATGACATCGAATACGAACAACGCTTTCTGCGCAATCACAAAAACATGCGTATGATTATCAACGCACGCGCTGTATGCGAGAGTCGTCTGCTAGCCCGCATCATAGACGATGCTATAGATGAGGTATGCGATCGTTATAACTTAGACTGCCAGATTTTTTTCACTGAATGTTTTGGGATGGCCGATGAAGGTCGCTAGCCAAGAACCAGCAATATACGCTCGATGGCCTCATCAAGGTGATTTAGGATGGTCGATAAAGATCGCTAGCTATAGCATCACGCACAAGGCTACCTCCACAACTAGAACCCGAGCCAGCAGAGCAGCTATAGCACACAGGATGTGTTCGTATAGCACGCTTGGGCAAAGGGCCATCCAACAGGTCATCCACTATTGCATCGCGCAAAGACCCATCGGCTCCTTCTAGCTGAATTGGCATCTCCAACACATGATTCACTTCGCAATCGTAAAGTCGCCCATCCACATCTATATTTACCTGATCACGACACATTAGACGCTGCACAGCAAGCGCATTGAAGTTTTCCACTAATAGGTTGAGATAATCATCGAAAAGATTGGCACTTAACAAATCCTGCGCAAAACGTCCCAATGGCCAGTTATTAAAAGCAAAAAGATTGTCGAATTGAACACCTTCGCGATATGAAAGCTCAGCACGATACAGATCTTCGAGCATATCCTGAGGTGGAGGCAAAAATGGACCAGAAACGTTATAGGCAAGATCTAACTCTAAATGTGATGTAGTGTTACCATCCTTATTTTGCTTAACATCAGCTATACCATAGCCTCTAGCATTAAGTTCTTTAATAACACGTATTGCGGTCTCAAACACACCATCTCCACGCTGCGCATCGGTAGCAGATGAATTGTAATATGGTAGCGAGGCCGATATCTGCGCGCCGGATGCAGCCAGCTCATCCAAAAGGTGATAATACTTTGGTTTTTCCAATAATGTCAGATTGCTACGCACGATCAACTTTCCGTTTCGTGCACGGACACGCTTAGCCGATTCATTCAAAAACCAACTGAAATCCGGATGAAGTTCGGGTGAGCCTCCAGTAATATCTAAAGTGCTAAATCCTCCAGCATCGTAGGCTTCAAGCACCTTTTGCATAGTCTGCTTACTCATAGCCTGCGTGCTGCTAGGACAACATTGAAGATAACAATGACGACATGTCAAATTACACATATAGGTAATGTTAACCTGCAACGTAGAGACACCTTCTGGCGCAGCTAGCACCTCAGGAGCGTTTACACGGTTTTCAAACGATGGTTGTCCAATGCGGTCAAGAGCTTTTGTCAGATAGGTCTCGTCAATATTGAGTTTTCCACGACTCATATCCAGCGCATCTTGTGCAGCTTTAAGATTAAACTTACCCAAATGTTTTCCACGCGCAGTAATATCAAAGTGTTTTCCATACCGCGAAGCACCTAACATACTGGCCATGTTGCCACTAACAGCAGCTGAGCGACCTTTGATAAGACGCACATCTTTTGTTAGATCAAAGTAGCGAGGCATCTCCGGAATAGTTCCTTTGTAAGTGGCAGTTTGCCCGTAGTTTTCGTCTCTATCCTCCAAATTTTCGGTCTTTATAGCGCGAATGGTCTGCGAAGTAAATCCGCTGAAACCAACCTTCGTTTCCATAGATAGATCTGAGATATGGATCTCATCTTCTGCGACAACCAGATAATCACCAAAGCCAATGCGTTGCATCATTCGACGAAAATCCTCAGGATATATGGCTCCGCCTAAACACTCGCCACGCAGTACCGGATCATTTTTTACCTCATCTGGCAGGCGTCTATCACAAAAAACATCGGAGAAAAAAAGTTCTCCCCCAGGTTTTAATACACGATATATTTCACTAAATACCTGCTCTTTAAACGGTGTTAGATTAATAACGCAGTTTGAAACTACGAGATCAACCGATTCATCCTCAATATCTAGAGCTTTTAAATCCTCTATAAAGCCCTGCTTGAACTCCACATTAGAGGTTTTATATCCAAAACGTTTTGCTTGCTCGCCTTGATACTTCTTAGCCACACGCAGCTGAGAAGGTGTCATATCCACGCCTATGACTTTACCTGTAGAGCCTACCAATTTAGAAAGCACATAGACATCACGGCCTACACCACAACCTAGGTCGAGCACTGTGCAGCCCTCTAAAGCTGGCGGTATTGGTGAGCCGCAACCATAAAAACGCTCGATAATCTCATCTGCAATAAGTGGCATCACGTCGATAACATACTTTGGAGGAGAGCTCTGTGAGCAACATGTAGCATTTGTTTTAAGATCGTCTGACCCATCCAAAATCTCACCATAATATGCGCGAATCTGGTCATGGATAGACAGTCCGGAATCAGGGATCTGCGAATCATCCAGCGATGGAACTAGCTGTGCGTGCGAAAGATCTTTAGTAATGTTAGTCATGCAGATATTATCTCCTATTGACCCTCCCTACACCTAAAGGCTAAAGGCAAAGGGTTTTACCAATATCATTAACTTAAGCGGATGACATTGGGGTTTACGGCAATTTTTGTTTTACAACGATTTTGATAAGTGTTGGACAAAGCCGCTTTAACTTGAAAACTTACAACTCAGAGATGATACGAGCAGCACGATCAGAGACCTCGGCCTTGACCTTTTCAAGATCAAGTGCAGGCCATTCTCCATTTTCGTATACAATCTTGCCATCGCTCATGGTTAGCACGACATCTGAGCCCTCACCAGCAAAGATCACGTTATAAATAGGTGCAGTCATAGGAGTCCACTGCGGGCCAGTAGTATCCAACACACATAGATCGGCCTTATATCCTTTTTTGATAAGACCGCAATCTTCACGTCCTTGCGACAATGCGCCGGTATGAGTAGCGGCTTTCAAAATCTGTTTTGGATCTACAACAGCAGCATCAAATGAGCTCCCCTTATAGATAAGACCCATCACATAAAGATCTGTAAACAGATTATGATTATTGTTTGAGGCCATACCGTCTGATCCCACACACACGTTCATATCACGCTCAAGCATGGCAGGAATAGGCGCAAAGCCGCTGCCTAGCTTCATATTTGAAACAGGACAGTTGGCGATAAATACGTTATGGTCTTGGAGGATATCAAGATCACCATCCTCCATCCATACACAGTGCGCAGCAGTAACTGGTACATCCAACACCCCAATCGATTCAAAATATGCAACTGGTGTCATACCGCTACGACGCTCTTTGCATTCCTGAACCTCTTTTTTGGTTTCAGACATATGCAGGTGGATACGCAACCCTTTTTCTTTAACAATGGCCGCAATCTCCTGGCAAATTTCAGGAGTAGAAGTATATTCTGCATGAATGTTGTAATCCAGCTTGATACGACCATTTTCAGTATTATGAATCGTGCGAAAGAATTCTTCGTTTTGTGCATAGATTGGATATTCAGAATATGGCTTGGGTTCAAAAGCCAGCAGACCTTCGCATAGATTGGCCTTCATACCCAATTTGTTGATAGCGCGAGCGCGTTCTTCCACGCCATAATACATATCTGTAAAGCCTACTAGGCCATACCGCGACATCTCTGCACAGGCCAAAAGCGTAGACCAGTAGAGATCGTCAGAGGTGATCTTGGCTTCAAAAGGCCAACATTTCTCAGCAAGCCAACGATCCAGCGGTAAATTCTCAGCAAACCCTCGCAGAAGCGTCATGGGGGCATGACTATGAGTGTTATAAAGTGCTGGCATTAGCAGCTTGTCCGCACCATCATAGATGCGACCATATGATGCGAGATCCTCAGGTGGCTCTTCGCTTAAATAATCGATTATGTCATCTCTTATACCAACGTACATCCCCGCTCGATAGTCGAAATTCTCGTCAAGAATAGCAATATCTTTAAACAGCATATCTTCTCCTTGTTCTTCCTGAGATAGATTCGCTTAAATCTATTATCTACTGAAGCTCATCTACTGAAGCACTTAGCAAACTCTTCTATTGTCTTCTATTGAAATAGCTATTGGATCAAGTCTAATAATTATAAGACTTAGTCATATACTACCCCAAATGATACTACCCCAAATGCTTTAAAGACTCTTTTTTAAATCCTTGCTATATCGATTATTCGCACTCCTCACTTCTGATTAGTTATTAGGCTCTGTTAACCCAGTGTAGATATAACAGAACCAACTAATTATTAATAAACGAGATAATTAATAGCTTTTTCTACAGCAATTACTTGTAATAGCTTTTTCTATAGCAATTACTTGCATTTGTATAATAGTTGATTTAGTCTTATATCGGTTGAGAGCAAACTGGTCTTTCTCCTTTCTGGAACTACAGATCAGTTAAGGCTTTCATATGTGTTTTTGGCCCTTTGATTTTCGTTATTTATACACGAGAGAAAGGAACTTATGCATTTATGGACAATGTAAAGAGCTTTGCCGGTGAACTCATTGGCACATTCCTAATGTGTTTTTGTGGCATCGGCGCCGTCGCAACGGCAACCCTTTATGGATCTCTCACTGGTCCGGGACAAGTTGGTCTTGTATGGGGTGTAGCGATCGCGATTGCGATTTTTATCACTCGCAACTTATCTGCAGCCCATTTTAACCCCGCCGTATCTCTTGGAATGTGTGTAGCAAAACGAATGAAATGGCGAGAGCTTCCTATTTACTTAATTGGTCAATGTGCAGGTGCTTTTATCGCTGCTGGTGCTCTATGGCTTCTTTTTGCAGATAGCGTAGCTCTTAACCTAGCTGCAACAGGTGCGACTATGAATACCGCTGAGGTAGGATCTGCTGCAAGCATCTGGATAGAGCTTTATCCCAATACCGCTGACGGTGTGGTCTCATTTGGAACAGCAGCTTTAGCAGAGGGTATTGGCGTTTTCATTCTTGTACTTGTTATCTTTTCAATCACCAGTACAGAAAACGTTGGACGTGCACCACGTGCGTTAGCACCTCTTTTTATCGGTCTTACAGTCACAATTATCATCAATGTCGTCGGTCCGCTAACCGACGCTGGTCTTAACCCAGCGCGCGACATAATGCCACGTCTATGGGCTTGTCTAGTCGGATGGGACGCAGTTGCCTTTGGGACAAGCGCTCTTGAAACATGCATCGTTTATATTATTGGTCCTCTTGTTGGAGGAGTGTTGGCAGCACTGTGCTATAAGTACCTGCTCTCCCCATTGCACTTGCGCGGAGCGGCTGCTGACGAAGAGGACGGTTCTCCCCAAGCCAAAACTCTTGAAATAGAAGACAATCTCACATAACGACATCTTAATCTCTGAAAATATCAGATTTATCGAGAGGATGAATAACATGGCAATTTCACGCGAGGCAATCAAAGAATACTACAGCAACGTTACCATGAAAGAGCAAGGTGAAATGGCGACTAACACTTGCTCATGCGGTCCTGAGAGTATGCCAGAATATATCCAGGCAATACTTGAGAAAATCCCTGAGGAGATTACCTCTAGATTTTATGGATGCGGTTCTCCCCTGCCGGCCGCTTTAGAAGGTTGTACCGTGCTCGATCTTGGCTGTGGAACCGGTCGAGACGTCTATTTGGCTTCAAAGCTTGTTGGTAAAAACGGTAAGGTAATTGGTGTCGATATGAATGCCGATCAGATTGCCGTAGCCGAGAAGTATCACGAACAAATGGCCAAAGAATGGGGATATGACAACGTCGAGTTTAAACAGGGCTATATCGAGGCTTTAGATGAGATTGGTATTGAGGACAACTCTATAGATGTCGTCATCTCAAATTGCGTTATCAATCTTTCCCCAGATAAAGAAGCTGTATTCTCTGAGATCTGGCGCGTTCTCAAGATCGGTGGTGAATTATATTTCAGCGACATCTTTGCAGACAGACGCGTACCAGATGATATTAATTCAAATCCAATCTTAGTTGCAGAGTGCCTTGGTGGAGCAATGTATATTGAGGATTTCCGCCGCCTAATGACTAAGTGCGGATGGGCTGATTTCCGCTATATGGAGAGCCATGCTGCCACGATAGACAATCCAGAGATCGAAAAGCTCATCGGCAACATTCAGTACTCATCGCGCACAATTCGTGCCTTCAAGCTACCCGATACAGTTGAGGATATCTGCGAGGAATATGGTCAGATTGCGATCTATCTTGGCGGAATTGAAGGAAGCGAGAATTACTTCGACCTTGATGATCATCATCGTTTCTTCAAGGATCTGCGTCTAGATGTTTGCGGAAACTCCTGCTCGTTTGTGCAAGATACACGCTTTGGTAAGTATTTCAAGATCTACGGAGATAGATCACAACATTTTGGCCCATATTCTGGTTGTGGCAATGCACCAGATGTCTCATCTGGTGCAGGATCTGATGACTGCTGTGGCGGTGGAGGCGGTTGTTGTTAAAGAAAAGAAAAAGCTTTCTTTGCACACAACCTAGCTGACACGATACAAAGTTAAATAAACAGACGATATGAGTAGAACATTGTAAGCTCCTACTCGTATCGTCTCTTCATCTATCCGTGAATCAGAGCTGATAAATGCAAAACCATAAGCGCATAGATGCTACTGAAGCATCAAACGTTAAACCAAGCGCCCATTAAATATCGAACTTATCTATAGAGATCTCGGCATTAATGGGCGCTTTTATCAAAATTTAACTCAATACCACTCTGCTACATAGTCGTTGTTGAACAAATTGTCGTATTGGACAATTTCGAGCTGACTATATGCTGTAGATACTTCGCTATCGCTTTCATCCCCGTGCAAGTACCATTGTCTTTCTGCGTCCTGATACCCATTGATGTTGATGATAGGTATTATCTCCTGCATCTCAAGCAAGAAGGAGAAATAGCTATCAAGCGGCAATCCTGCATATTGCAGCAGATCGGCAGCAAGATAGTTTAAGCTAACATCTCGTACTGTACCAACACCTTGTGACTCACGCAGTTCTGCGCTATTAGTCCAGATCATATAAGGAGTAATGTAGCGTTGCTGTGTTTGTTCAATATCCATCGCTGATGCAGAAACGCCCTCAGAGATTTCGGAAAGGTTCGAGACAAAGCTTGGTTGATGGTCACCGAATATGCATACTATTACAGGCTGATCCAGTTCCTCCAAGGCTGCTATGAACTCAGCAAACTCCTGATCGGAATATTGCATACATCCTAAATACTCCCCAACTTCCTCATCAACAGATCCGTCAACAACAGCTGTCAGCATTTCCTCATCAGTAAGTGCGCCAATATCATAACCGCTGTGATTGGCTATGGTCAGATTGAAGATAAACTGAGGCTCTTCACTTTCTGTAAGTATCTCTAATACC
>CAZLCK010000037.1:0-15240 GCA_964558235.1 uncultured Coriobacteriaceae bacterium | reverse complement strand
ATTTTGAAGTAGATGGCTCTGAAGGTGATATTAGCTATAAGTGGGAGTACAAAGATAGTGATGGTAACTGGATAGAGATGGATAGTGCTCCTGTAGATGTAGGAGAATATCGTGTAACAATCATTGTTGCAGGTGATGGTATCTATGCTGGCGCTGTTTCTGATCCAATCTATTTCACCATTAGTGAAGCCGATACATCAAGTGAAACAGTAAGTGGAACAACAACAGATAATGATGATAGTAATACTTCATCAGAAGGTATAGCAAAAACAATAGATACAACTATGCCATATCTTTTAGCTTTCCTATTACTTATTTGTGGAGGCTTAATAAATATAGCTATCGCAATACGAAGAGCACGTCACAAGATGAATAAACTACATAAGAGTTAAGAGACACTCAAAGAAATTGCATGTAGAGATTGATTCGATCTTCTCTACGCTACTTAAAACAGACGCTGATCGTTTGAATCGGCACGAGGACTTATAGGACAAAAAGACGTCCAACTCTTGGGGCATTGACGCAGGTCAGTGCCCCATTTTCTTGCCTTTAAATTAAGGTGATGATTTCTAACTACTCGAACAAAATGCGTGTCTAGTCTCTCTGAGTAATCCCAAATAAACAGGCAAAATTCGAACTCTTAAATCAGCTTTTATTAGATACTATCAGCTGGAACAACTCTCGAAACACCAGGGACGTTGTCTTTCAAAACACGCTCAACGCTATGAGCAAGTGTTAGCTGAGACATTGGACACCCCTTGCATGAACCCTGAAGCTCAACAGAAACAGTACCATCGTCAAAAACGTCTACGAGAGCAATGTCTCCTCCATCAGCTTGAAGCTGTGGACGAATAAGCTCAATTACCTCTGAGACCATTTGCTTATCTACCATAGTGAGCCTCCCTGCTTACGAATTGGTCATTTTCTTAGCTTTTTCTTAACTTTTATTGTGAGCCTATCACAGAAAATGTCTTTAACATGATAGTAGAATGGTTGATGGACAAAAGCTCAACCCTACAGGCAAACCTTTACGGATATAGTGATGTTCGACAAGTAGAATATATTTTGAAAAGACTTACGCATACATATAAGAGACTTTAAAAAGATCTAGCCTTTTACAGAAATCTACCAAGGAGGTTATCTATGATTGAGCCCGTAGATTCGGGCTTTTCTCTCCCACCAGAGATTTATACCCCTGCAAACACACCGGGATATAAGCCGTCGTACGCTGGACACGAAGCGATGGATTTAAATCTTGTAGTTGAGGGAGGCGCCCTAAGAGGAATTTTTGCAGCTGGCATACTCGACTTTTTGATGGATATGGGTGTTTGGGCCAAAAACCTAATCGGTGTGTCGGCTGGTTCGCTTTGCGGATACAACTATGTAAGTGGCGAACGCGGACGCACCTGTTACGTAAACGTTCGTATGTGTACCGACTGGCGCTATCTGTCACTAAAATCATTTTTGGTTACGGGAAATGCTTACGGTGTGCATTTTGCTTTTCACGAAGTCCCAGAAAAATATTGCTATTCCGACTCTCAAGGTTTTAGAGATTCCATAAGTAACCTAATTGCCACTGTTACAAATCTAAGGACCGGAAAGGCTGAGTATATACACGTAGTTGAGCCCGACACAGACTGGCAAATCTTACGCGCAAGCTCTGCTATGCCCTTTGTTTCACAAATAGTAAACCTAAACGGACAAAAGTATTTGGACGGTGGCGTTTCAGACGCTATCCCGCTTGATTTTTCTCTTGAGCTTGGAGCTAAAAAGCACTTAGTATTGCTTACCCAAGATAAAGCCTTTTCTAAAAAAGAAAACCGACTATTTGAGCTTGGCAGGATTTTTTACCGCAATTATCCAAAGTTTTGTGAAGCTATGGAGACTAGACATCTTAGATATAACGACACAAGAGAAAAGGTCGCTAAGCTTCATGAAGAGGGCAAAATCTATGCGATCTGGCCTCCTGTTCACCCTGAAGTTTCACACATGGAGGTCGACCGCATAAAAGTTTTTGACCTTTACATGCAAGGATGGCTTGAAGCCCAAAAACAGTGGCCTGAGATCAAAGCTTATCTAGAAATTTAGTCGGAGTTTTAGCGACAAAATACGAAAGGTAAGATAGATGGATATTCAAATTCCAAAGACTCAAAAGCTTCATATTGATGTTGTCGAAGACCAAATTGCCATTCTTACATTTGATATTCCAGAAAAGCTAAACGCACTAGACGAAATATGCCACGAAGACATGCATATTTTTTTAGATTTTGTTGAGGAGACTTTTGAAATCCGCGCTGCAATTATTACTGGTGCTGGCGAAAAATCGTTTACATCTGGGATGGATGTGGGACAGTTTGTAAAAGAAAACGATGACGCTCCTCTGCAGCTCTTTGGAAAAAACCGCTTTAAAGAGGCGGCTGACAGGATAGAAAATCTTTCTAAGCCAATAATCGCAGCGATCAATGGATATTGCATCGGAGGAGGAGTAGAGCTTTCGATGGCATGTGACATTAGGGTTGCTAGCGAAAATGCAATCTTTAGACTGCCTGAAGTGGGTCTTGGAATAATTCCAGGCGCTGGTGGTGTTCAACGAATCTCTAGAATGGCAAACGCTGCACTCGCAAAAGAACTAGCCCTAAGCGCTAGAAAGATGGGAGCACAGGAGGCCTACGAAAAAGGCCTTGTTAATAAAGTTGTAGCACAAAAAGACCTAATGGATGAGGCCTTAGAATACGCAAGGCAGATCGCAAAACAAGCACCTTTAGCTGTTCAGCTTGCAAAGCTATGTGCAAATCTTTCAAGCGACACTCCTAGAAGCGCAGCTTCTATAACAGAGGCTTTGATGCTTTCTATGCTTGAATCAACCTATGATGCAAAAGAGGGGCCTCTTTCATTTTTTGAAAAGCGTCCTGCAAAATTTGAAGGTCGATAACGAAAGATTGATTCATATAAGAGCCACGTAAATATAAAAGCCACGTAACATTCATAGTGATATCGCACTACTTAAGCTCCTATAAAAAATTGCATACTTCGCTCAAAAACGCATAGCCTAAAGTCTGAAAAAACCTGGTTAATTATATGCGTTGATTTCACATGAAATTAACAAGAGTTTAAAAGCTTTAAACGGGGATTTACTACTTCTATAGTGCTAACATGTCCTATAGACGAGTTTGCATATGCAAATATGCCTTAACAGGAGCGAAAAATGCATAAAGATGACGGTTTAGCAGAGCATAAAGACCATTATCACGACGAGCATCACAACCACGATAACTCGGGTCATGACCATACCCATAGCTCAGGCGAAAATCGTTCCGAGCAACTTATTGCGCTACTTTCTTACATGGTCGATCACAACCGAAGCCATGCAAATGAAATACGCGATCTTGGTAAAGACATAAGTGGAGAAGCCAAAGCTCTTCTTAACAGTGCTGTAGATCTTTTTGATAAGGGTAATGCTGATCTGGCACTAGCTCTAAAGATCTTGAAAGAAGAATAAAAAATGTGTTTATCAACAGTTTTTGAAGTAATTGATGGTCAGCCCCATGAGATTGCCCAACACGTTAGCAGCGCTGAAGTACAGGGCAATCAGGTTACTTTTGTAGATATCATGGGTAGCCAAATTGTTGTCGAGGGAAAAATCACCAACGTGGATTTGATTGACAATAAAATCTACGTTGAGTCTAAAGCCAGCTAATCGATAGGTAATTGACGGGCTTCATAAAAGAATTACTTTCACGAAAGTTTAAGTCTTTTTTAGCCCGATTTAATAGGGGGACTTACAGCATCGAAGATGCTTTTTTTTGAGATGAAGCGCTATGAGAGCTTTATTGGAAAGAAGGGGTAAATAATGGCAACAACAATTGCAGTTGCCGGCAAGGGAGGAACTGGAAAGACCACCCTGAGCGGAATGTTAATTAAATACCTTTGCGAAAAGGGCAAAGATCCTATTTTGGCTGTGGACGCAGATGCAAATTCCAATCTCAATGAGGTTTTGGGAATTGAGGCTCCTAGAACTTTAGGAGACGTACGCGAAGAAGTTGCCCGAGCAGACATGGCTGATCCCTCCCCTATTCCATCTAGCATGACAAAGCGCGAGTACATGGAGATCAAACTCAACTCCGCGCTAGTTGAAGAGGACGACTATGACATGATTATCATGGGTCGCACCGAGGGCAAGGGGTGCTACTGCTTTGTAAACGACCTTTTGCAACGAGAGCTTGAAAAACGCACCTCTGCATACAACTACATCATCGTCGATAACGAGGCCGGTATGGAACACATCAGTCGTGGCACCCTACCAAATATCGACATGCTGATCTTGGTCTCTGACTGCTCACGCAGGGGCATCCAGGCAGCAGGAAGAATAGCTTCGTTATCTCAAGATCTAAAACTCAATCCAAAAACAACTAGATTGATAGTCAATCGTGCACCTTCAACCGAACTAGTCCCATCAATCTTAGAAGAGATCAGAGAGCAAAAGCTCGACTTGGTTGGAGTAGTTCCACAAGATGAGATGATCTACGAGTATGACGCTGAAGGAAAACCAACTTCAGAAATGCCAAATAGCTCTATTGCTAAATCTGCTGCAGAAAAGATATTTGCAGAGCTTTTGGGATTTTAATTCTTTAATTTGTAAGAATTCGGCTTTAGGGACGAGGCTGAAATTTTTTAGGTTCTCAAAGCGTCTGAAAACTCTAAAGTCGAAAGAAATAATGGCTGTGAACTTTGGCTTGAGAAGAGGAGGCTTCAACAATGCCATTTAAGAAGAACACCCAGACGTTTTCTTCATCGATTGAAAAAGTAACGATAGGCGTCGGGGATAAGGCAAAAACGATGGGTGGAGCAAACGTTATGCCACTCTATTCGTTTGACGCCCCAATTGAAAACCGCCCTTTAGTGGGCATCGAGGTTATCGACTCTGGCTATAACACTGAACTACCAAAGCTTGCTGAGTTTTATGCTGGAGCTGAAAGCTTTGCACAACGAGCAGAAAAGGCGATGCAAGCAAAAGGCGCAGATTTCTTAGTCTTAACTTTAGAATCTGCAGATCCAAATGGCGAGAATCGCCCAACTGACGAGGTTGTTGCAGATGTTATGTCAGTTGCTGAAGCGATTGATTTTCCAATGGCGATAGAAGGCTGCAAAAACATTGAGAAAGATTCTGAACTCTTTGGAAAACTTGCAGAGTCCCTACAGGGCAAAAACGTACTCTTCCTAAGCGCCCGCGAGGAAGATTACAAGTCAATCGGTGCCTCGGTCGCCATGGCTTACAACCAAAAGCTCAGCGCTGAGTCGGCCGTTGACATCAATCTCGCAAAGCAGCTCAACGTTTTGATTACCCAGCTTGGCGTTAAGCCGGAGAGCATGGTCATGAATCTCGGTTCTGCAGCTGCTGGATATGGTTTTGAATATGTTGCCTCAACCATGGATAGAGTTAAGTCTGCAGCGCTCAGCCAAAACGACGCAATGCTTCAGATGCCAGTTGTAACCCCTGTTGCTGATGATGCTTGGACAGTCAAAGAATCAATAGTCAGTGAAAAAGACATACCCGAATGGGGTCCGGTTGAAGAGCGTGGAATCCAGATGGAGATCTCCACTGCCGCAGCCTGCCTAGCTTCCGGGTCCGATGCAGTGATCCTTCGTCATCCAGAATCTGTCGAGACAATTTCTGCGTTTATCGCAGCACTTATGTAAAAGAGAGGGGTTGAGTATACAAAATGGCACTTAAAGGATTAGATATCTTTAAACTAACTCCTAAGACAAATTGCAAGGAGTGTGGCAGCCCCACCTGTATGGCCTTCTCAATGAAGGTAGCACAAGGTGCTGTCGATATTTCAAAATGTCCTCATCTTTCTGAGGATGCATTGGCAACTCTGGCTGAGGCGACTGCTCCTCCAATGAAGTCTTTGACCATCGGAAAAGGCGATTGCGAACATCCACTAGGCGCAGAGACCGTTTTATATCGTCATGAGAAGACCTATGTCAACCGTCCAATCTTTGCCATTGAGGTCAGCGCTTCTGACTTTGACGAAAAGTGGAACGAGGTCTCACAAGTTGACTACGACCGCATCGGCGAACGCATGTATGTTGAAGCTCTCTGCCTAGACTATGATGGCGATGCTACTGCCTACGCCGAATTAGCTGGTAAAGCTAAGGATACCGGTCGCGCAATTATCCTAAATTGCTCTGATGCAGCTGCTGCGCGTTCGGCACTCGAGGTCTGTGCAGATACCAAGCCACTTCTTAATGGCGCAGATAGCTCTAACATGGCCGACTTTGTTGCTTTGGCTAAAGAATTTGGTGTGCTACTCGGAGTTTGTGGTTCTTCTCTAGAAGAGCTTCATGACAATGCCGAGGCTGCTGAGAGCGCAGATTTTAAAGATCTAGTACTGGATATGGGATGTGCTTCTATCAAAGACGCTTTTGCAAATGCAGTCCAAGTTCGCCGCGCAGCGATCAAAGATTCAGATCGTACCTTTGGTTATCCCTCGATCGTAAATGTTGCAAAGCTCGCCCCTGGCGATCTTCATATGCAACAAGCTTTGGCTTCGCTATTTGTTACACGCTATGGCTCTATCATAGTTGTAGAAAACATGACCTATGCAATGGCCCTTCCAGTCTATGGCCTGCGCCAAAATATCTACACAGATCCTCAAAAGCCAATGACTGTTGAGCCAGGGATCTACAGAATCAGCGGCGCAGATGAAAACTCCATTTGCTGTACAACGGTAGATTTTGCCCTCACCTACTTTGTTGTTTCTGGTGAGCTTGAGCGCAGTGGTGTTCCGATTAACCTGATCATCACCGATGCTGGCGGGTATTCAGTTCTAACCGCATGGGCTGCTGGAAAGCTTTCTGCTGGTTCCATTGCTAACTACATTGCAGAAAATGCAATCGATCAACAGATCAAAAATCATACCCTTATCATCCCTGGTAAGGTTGCAGTTTTGAAGGGAGCCCTAGAGGAGAAGCTTCCTGATTGGAAGATTATTGTTGCTCCTAATGAAGCAACTGATTTGGTCAAATTCCTAAAGGTTCTAACAGCCTAACCTTAGAAAGGACAAAAAGATGGGCAAGTTTACCATTATTGGCGAGCGTATCCACTGCATCTCTCCTACCATCCGTGAGGCTATGGAGAATATGAATCCAGATCCAATTATTGCGCGCGCTAAAGAGCAGCTCGACGCTGGAGCAAACTATCTTGATGTAAATATCGGTCCAGCAGAGGACAATGGTGAAGAACTCATGAAGTGGGTAGTTCAGCTGCTTCAGGAGAACTTCGATAATGTTCCTTTGTCGCTCGACACTGCCAACAAAAAGGCAATTGAAGCCGGAATCTCTGTTTACAACCGCTCCAAGGGTAAACCAATCATCAACTCTGCTGATGCTGGCGACCGTATTGAGAATATCGACTTGGCCGCTGCAAATGATGCAATCATTATCGCCTTATGCTCAAAGTCTGGTGTTCCAGCAGATAACGACGAGCGCATGATGTATTGTCAGGAGATGCTCGAGCGCGGCATGGAGCATGGCATGGATCCCGAGGATATGTGGTTCGACCCACTGTTTTTGGTTATTAAGGGCATGCAAGAAAAGCAGGTTGATGTTCTTGATTTCATTGGTCAGCTTCGCGATATGGGATTTAACACCACAGGCGGACTATCCAATTGCTCAAATGGAATGCCAAAAGATATTCGTTCGATTATGGATACCGCAATGGTAGCTATGGCAATGCAGATGGGTCTCAATTCCGCAATAGTCAATCCATGCGACCTAAGGTTGATGGAAACAATCAAGTCTTGCGATGTTATTAAGAACAATGTTCTTTATGCAGATAGTTACCTAGAGATTTAAACAAATGTAGAGGAGAGATTATGAGTGCATTAACTGATCTAATCTATGGTGGATCTGATGCAGTTATCGGCCTAACTGAGGGTGCGGTAAATGATGCCATCGCTGCTCATGGAGCTGATGAAAAGGTTGCATTTCCTGATACTGCATACTTTCTACCAACAATTTACGCTGCAACTGGTGTAAAGGTTGCTAAACTTGGTGATCTACCTGCCTGCGTAGACGTTATGAAGAGTCTCGTTACCCATGAGGAAGATCTTGGCGCAGCACTTAATGCTGGTCTCGCAACCGCTGTCGGTGCAGAGATCATTGAGGCCCTAAAGTATGTCGGGGGAGCAAATCCATATGAGAATGAAGGTGGAATTGGATTTGTTCCAGACCCAATTATCCGCTCTTTGGGTGTTCCTCTAGTAACTGGCGACATCCCAGGCGTTGCTGTTGTTTTGGGTTCAAGTGACGATGTCGAGGGAATGGCAGCCGTTGTAAAGGACTATCAATCCAAGGGCGTTTTGACTTTCCTAGTTGGAAACTGCATCGATCAGCTCGCTGAGGCAGGCGTCAAGATGGGTCTTGACTACCGTGTTGTTCCTCTGGGGCACGATGTCACATCGGTAACCCATGTTGTCACCGTTGCAATCCGCGCAGCACTAATCTTTGGCGCTTTGGAACCAGGCAATCTTGCTGGCCTTCTTGAGTACACAAAGGAACGTGTCCCAGCATTCGTCAACACATTTGGCGAGATTGGAGCCGTTGAGGTTTCTGCCGGCGCTGGCGCTATAGCACTTGGCTTCCCAGTTATCGTCGACATAGATCTAGGAGACAACCAAGTTCCAGGTGCCTTGGAGTCCTGCGCTGATCACTCTGAGACCGCAAAGAAGTCTTATGCACTTCGTAATATCAAGGTCAAGGCCGCTGCTGTTGAGCTCCCTGTTTCATTTGCTGCAGCATTTGAAGGCGAGATCATCCGCAAAAAAGAGACCTATGTCGAGTTTGACTCCGACCATAACCCAACTGTTGAACTAGTCACTATGGTTGAAGATCCAAACGAGATCGAAGATGGAGTTGTTAAGATCGATGGTCCAGCAGTTCCTGAATCATCTGAGGAGCTAATTCGTATGCCTTTAGCGACCAACGTTAAGGTCTACGGCGCAAAGATGCAAAAGGATTTCGAAGCTGTTATTGAGCGTAAGATACACACCTGGATCAACTATATCGAAGGTGTTATGCATACCGGTCAGCGCAATCTATTCCGTATCCGCATCAGCAAGAACAGCTGGGATGCAGGGCTTCGTCTTGAGGATCTAGGCAAGGTTTTGATCTCGATGATTATGACCGACTTTGGTGAGGTTGTAGATAAGGTCGAACTAACCTACATTACCGATAAAGATAAGGTTCAAGACTTCCTAAATAATATTGCAACTCCACGCTATAACGAGCGCGACGAGCGCGTTGCCTCACTTACCGACGACAGCGTTGATGCTTATTACACATGTATTTTGTGCCAGAGCTTCGCTCCTTCACACTGCTGTGTTATCACCCCAGAACGTCTAGGACTTTGCGGTGCTGTTTCTTGGCTAGATGCTAAGGCTACCAAGGAGCTCTCCGATGCTGGTCCAAGCCAACCAATTCCAAAAGAGGGACTCATTGATGAGCGCCTTGGCTCTTATGAGAAGGTTAACGAGATCGTAAAAGAGGCAACTCATGGTGCGGTAGAAAGCGTTACCCTCTACTCACTACTTGAAGATCCAATGACAAGCTGCGGTTGCTTTGAGTGCATCTGCGGAATTATGCCAGAGGCCAACGGCGTAGTCGTTGTTAACCGCGAGTATGCAGGCATGACACCAACGGGCATGACCTTTGGCGAGCTTGCTTCGATGACTGGTGGCGGTGTTCAGACTCCAGGATTTATGGGACATGGTCGCAACTTCATTGCATCTCATAAGTTCATCAGCGCTGAAGGCGGTAATCAACGTATCGTCTGGATGCCAAAGGAGCTCAAAGATTCCGTTGCTGACAAGCTTAACAAGTGCGCAAAGGATGCTTATGGTATCGATAACTTCACAGATATGATCTGTGATGAGACAATCGCCACCGACTCTGAGGGCGTATTAGCATTCCTTGAAGAGAAGAACCATCCTGCACTTGCAATGGATCCAATTATGTAATTTAAATTGCGTCCTTTTTGAGCTCGAATCGTCAACTAACTACTAGGGCGCACTAGGGCGCGGCATCTAAGATGGATGTCCGTGCCCTTTTTAGACGCTGAGCCGTGGTAACTAATAAAGACGCCTCCTACTCGATCGACTTCAGATAAACAAAAGGTGTTAAAAAGTTTTATCAACAGGGGTTAAGATGGCATTCACATTAATTTTTAAAACTGATGGTGAAAACGACCGCAAGGTCACAGCTACTACTGGGGACAATGTTTTAGAGATAGCGCAGTCAGCCGGTATTGCAATCGATGCGCCCTGCGGTGGTGCTGGGACATGTGGAAAATGCCGCGCTAGATTAATCTCTGGAGCAGTTGAATATACCAAAAATATCCATCTTTCAGATGAAGATTATCAAGAGGGATGGAGGCTAGTATGTCAATCAGAGGTAATTGGAGATGCTACCTTTTGGCTTCCACCATCTTCGTCAAGTTTTAAAAGCGGTATTCAAACAGCAGACTTCTCAACACCCGAAGAGCTTAAGCGCTACTCCGATGAGATTGAAGCCATATTTTCGACAGAAATTTCACGCGGCAGAACTCAAGGCGGTCTAGGTGTTGCTATAGATATTGGAACTACTACCGTTGCAGCTGCGCTGATCGACATAGACACCGGCGAGATCCTAGGAAAAGCAAGTCTAGGGAATTGTCAGATTCGCTATGGAGCCGATGTCATCAACCGCATTATCAACCAGTCTAGACCTGGTGGTGTTGAACGCCTACAGCACGCTGTTCGTGAAGAGACTCTGCTACCTATCATTGATAAGCTTTGCGATCAAGCGGGTATAGAGCCTTCTGAGATAACGTGTGCCTCTATTGCGGGAAATACTACTATGGAGCATCTCTTTGTAGGTGCAGACGCCGAGAGCATTCGTCTAGAACCATTTGTTCCAGAATTTTTAGAGCTTCACGGTAAGACTGCAGCTGAACTCGGTCTTCCATTCGCTGAAGATGCGCCCGTAATTTTTGCTCCAAATGTTGGCAGCTATGTTGGTGGCGACATAACGGCGGGCGTTTTAGCGAGCATGCTTTGGAATTCTGAACAGATGACATTATTTATCGATCTCGGAACTAACGGAGAGATAGTCTTTGGCAACGGCGACTTTATGCTTTGCTGTGCATGTTCTGCTGGACCTGCATTTGAGGGAGGCGATATCACATGCGGAATGAGAGCAACAACCGGCGCTATTGATTCGTGCTCGATCGATCCTGAAACTATGGAACCAACGTTTACAACTATTGGTGATGATGCTCCAGCTGGACTTTGCGGATCTGGTTTGATTGACATTGTTGCAAGCCTTTACAAAGCCGGAATTATCAGCCCTAAGGGCAAGTTCATCAAAGAGGGTAAACGCATTCGTAAAGATGAATTTGGTGGAGAATACATTATCGCTTTTGCCGATGAAAGCGCTACAGGAGCTGACGTCATCATTAATGAGACCGATCTCGACAATTTTATTCGAGCAAAGGGGTCGATTTTTTCAGCAATTATTTCAATGCTAAATTCGCTCGAAATGCCTGTTGAAATTATTGAGCGCGTCATGATTGCTGGTGGAATTGGAAACGGCATCAATGTTGAAAATGCAATCTCTATCGGCATGCTTCCAAAACTCCCTGTGAAAGCCTATGAGTATATCGGCAACAGTAGTTTGACTGGTGCATGTGCAATATTGATGTCATCTGAGGCTGAAGAAAAGGTCTACGATCTCGGAAGAAATATGACCTACATTGAGCTTTCGACCCATCCGGGCTATATGGATGAGTTTGTTGCCGCATGCTTTATCCCTCATACGAATGCATCGCTATTTGAATAGCGTTCAATAAAGCTAAACAGCATTTGCAAAGCGTTCTTTAGTAGTATCTAAGTGACGATTTAAAGAGTTTGTGTGGGCAGGTTTTAAGTGTATGGACAGAGCTTCAAATATCGCAAAATATGCAAATAATAAGATTGATAGACCTACAGAAATATATGCAGAACAATTTGCTGCGAGCGATCCACTGATTTTATCTGCTCGCTGTGGAGTTCAATATGATGAGGTATTGCAAGCTTTTAAGTTGCGTGCATTAAATCGGGATGTGTATGTCTATTGGCCAAGCATGAAGGCTAAGTTTGTTGATGGTGCATCTTATGTCGAACAAGATGTTCCTGCTAATCTACGAATTCTTCTTGGAAGATTACTCCTAGAAGGCAAACTTGTTCCATCGAGCAATAAATTTATTACATACTCTGATATTCCCTGGGGTCAATCCTATATAAAACCATTTGAAGGCAGATGCTTAAAGCGCTTTGCATTTATGTTCAAAAATTCTGAACAATTTGCTAAGAGCGCTATCGCCGCGGGAGCGATAGCTGTAAAAGATGGCAAAGCTTCTAGTGATGCATGTTTTGATTTCGAAGTTGTCGAGAAAATTTGGGTTAGGCTTTCTTATTGGGATGCTGACGAGGAATTCCCACCATCAACACAGATTTTGTTTAGCGACAATATCGTTTTTGCTTTTACAGCAGAAGATGTTGCAAACATGGGAGATATTCTTTTAAACGAGTTAAAAGCTCATATTAGGATAGACTCTTAAAAAGTTTCGCTTAAAAAAGTTATGACTTATTAACAATACTTTTTCTAAATATCAAACCAGAGCGTTTAATAATAGAGGCAGAAGCTAAAGATAGCACATATACCAAAGCTGAAACGACAGGAACACCCACCAAAGCATTTGTGTATAGAAGCGAAATCAAAGGCGAAAATTGATCAACAGACTCGAACAAGAGTCTAAAAAATGGATGGATAAGATAGATCATCAAACCGCAAGAAACAATCCAACTCCCCAATTTGCCTATCCTGCTCTCACTGAACACCTGCCTAAAAAGCTCGAACACAGCAACAGAAAAAATGGCGATGAGGATATTTCCACGGTTGACATAATACAGATCCCACCCATTTATCAGCGAATATTGATAGTTAAAAACAATAGCAAGCACTAAGCAAATTGCACCTGCAATATAGATTACAAAACTTAGCGAACGCGAAAATTTATGAGATACTAGCCAAGCACCAAGCAGATAATAAAAGATGCCCTCCGCTTCATCGCTGAACAGCAAAAACTCGTTCATCCATAAAGTAAAAGGACTGCCAGGAAACATTGTATTGGCCGTACTTTTTCCTATAACAAAAAATAGGAACACTAAGATTAGCCCGGTCAACATCCTCTGGTCTTCGACAAGTTTTTTGAGAAATGGAGTAAGAATATAGAGGCAAACTAAAGCCCATAGATACCATATGAAATACGGTCCACTTGCAACCGAAGAGAAAAACGCCCGAAATCCCATCCAGCCAGCAAATACGCATTCACAGCCTACATAGAGAACAGATACTCCTATCGCAATGCAAACTGTTTTGATAATGTAGCGGCGAATTAAACGCGAAGTAGAAATGATCTTATTAGGATTGAGAAGAATAGCCCCTGAACAGAGGAAAAAAATTGGCACGCAAAAACGTGTTGCAATCTCATAAACGCTCGTAATGAACCACTGCCCATCCTGAACAGGAAGCGCCTGCCACCCTATCGAAGCTATATGCGTCATCACTACAGCAAACGCCGCAATAATTTTCAAATAGTCAAGATAGACAAGATGAGTTCCTTGTTCAGGAAAATCAATAGATGTAACTAGCTTCTCTTTCACTTATAGAATCGTCCTACTTCTTGACCCACCCCACGACTAAAGACTAAAGACTAAAGACTAAAGACTAAAGACTAAAGACTAAAGACTAAAGACAGGGGATTTTACGACAGCCTTCACAACAAGGGGTTCGGTATAACCGAACCCCTCTCGAAATATCATATGTCACTATCAACCAACTCAACTGCCTGAGTAGACCGGAACATTAAAGGTAAGGCCACATGTCGAGAAATCCTTCCCTGCTGCTGTATAGCAATTGTACATTATTTTAGAGATACCAAGAACCCAACTATCGAGACCAGTGCAATACTCATGCCACGCACTTCCCGTACTCACAGCTCCAGGAATATCCCATTTCATAAGATAGAGCGTGTTTTGATCGCCTGGATCTCCTCTGTTGATATAGTTATCAGAAATCCACTGAGCCGCACCCAGAATAGCCCTTTCAGGAGTAGTCCAGCCTTCCTTTACAGCCATTGCACGTCCGCCAGACAATGCGTTGCTATCAACGGCACCGATACCATAGAAATTATAGTATGTCGTTCCTGCATAATATTTGTAGCTCACTCCATTAACTATTACCTCGCCATTTTCAGTTGGAGTCCACCCTCCAGCAAGCTCTGAGCATCCCCAACCGCTTTCCCAAATAGCATGGGCAAGCAGATATACTTCATTGATTCCAGTTGCTTTTGAGGCAGACACGAATGCAGAACCTTGATTCCTTAAATTACTTGTACGGTCATAACTTGATTCAGAGTACGAACAATTACTAGCTACAAAACTATTCATAACAGAAGCAGTAATTCCAGAGTATCCATCATCTAGTTCAGCAAATTGAAAAAACGCCGATGTCCCATATTCGTGCTGATCAGGATCGAGTGCGTTATAGAAAGCAGTCCATGTCTGACTTTCTCCACGAGCGACCTGAAGATCGGCCATCTTGCTCCGGGTAATCGCATACTGTGTCGAGGTAGTATTCGCGTAGTAAGAAAAACCAAGATTCAAACATATCTTAGATCGAACATTGTAAGGAACGACCACAGAACTGCCGAAGAATTTCAAGGTATCAACTTCATCAGTTCCGCCATTATCAGCAATGATATAGACAGAGTCGGAGTTGACACTGTCTGCCAAGAGTATCACTGATTTCTCTTTGCCTTGAACCGCAGAACCACCTAAAGCGTCATATGGAGCTTGGCCAGATGCAAAAGCGACGCCATCCCATGTGAAACCTAAATTTTTAACTGCATATTCAGCAATAGCAGTATTGGTGGCATAACGATCAGCTCCCCCAAGCCTCACCGCTGTTCCACTACGAGATGTAGTCAATTGATCCAGATAAGTTTTTGTGCTTGCAGATACAACTTTCGTGCTGCCGGTAACAATTACATTTTTCAGCGTAGTTGTTTTCTCTAAAGCTTGGCGCTGAGCAGATGGAAGTGTCAAAGTAGAATCACAAAAGAATATGGGAGCCTTCAAAGCATATGCCACGGAAGAGATA
>CAZLCK010000036.1:0-15384 GCA_964558235.1 uncultured Coriobacteriaceae bacterium | reverse complement strand
GCAAGACCCAAAGCAACATTAACTGCTACTGAGTAGACACCGGCCTGGAAGTGTCCGCCATGCGCTGTTGGCTTTCCATTGACGTGCCTGCAGTAGGTCTCAATACCAAACTTTGCAAGCTCATCAGCATAATCATCGTCATTGCCATAGTGGTGTACATAATCGCTGTTGACGAGAGCATATAGCTTCTCATGACCTTCCCAGTTATCAGTTGCAGCCTTGAGTAGTTCAGATCCGCTGACCTTCTTCTCATCAAAAACAAGCTGCTTAATGGTGGATAGGCCGTCTCCAACAGATCCAACTCCAACACCCTGAGGGCCAGAGTAATTGTAGATCGCGCCACCCATCGTTGCGTCAGTTCCACTAGCGACGCAGCCCTCGATAAGGTTAGATAGATATGGAAGAGGCTTAACTTCTTGATGCACTAAATCAAGCTTGTTGAGGAAACTGATCATCAGATTGACATAGTACTCCATCTGCTTGTCATAGGACTCAAGCACCTCATCGAATGTCTCAAATGTATCTAGACCACCAGTATCTGGGCCGACCTTATGACCATCATTTGTATATCCATGGTTGATAGCAAGCTCTAAAACCCTATTGCAGTTAAAGTATGCAGCGTCATGCCATCCATACTCTTTACCAGTTGCGTCTGGTTCTACACAGCCAACAACTTGGTAGTTTCTAGCATCTTCAACAGTGCGTCCATTGGCGATCATCGTTGGGATGGTGACATCGTCGTTAAAAATCTTTGGCTCGCCAAGACCTAAACGAATTAGGTTAGCAGTCTTGACCTTTAACTCACGAGGAGTATTTGCATGTAGACGAACAGCAGTCCATGGGGTAGGAATACGAGTATGTGCTACTGCATCGAGGAACATAAAGGTAAGGTCGTTTGTTCCGTCAGTGCCATCGGCCTTAATTCCACCAAGTGTAAGTGCTGGACCACCGATTCCTCCATTTGCAAAGATATTGATAGACTCGTGATCACGAAGCTTGTTCATATCCCAAATCTTGATATTAAAGCACTCGATGAGTTCTTGAATTTGTGAACGATCCATATAACCAGTCTCGATGTCATGCACATAATATGGATACATAAACTGGTCGAAGCGCCCGTAGGATACGGAGTGTCCATTGGACTCCATTTGCACCATAGTATGTGCAAAATGAAGTGCCTGTAGTGCTTGCCAGAAAGTCTTCGGTGTACCAGAAGCGATTTGACGGCAGTTTGCCTCGATAGCAGCAAGTTCCTTTGCGCGCTCTTCATCGACATCAGCGATCATCTCGTGAGCCTTATCAGCATAGCGAAGGATCATATCGGTGGCAGCCTCGTTTACGATCAGGTCAGCCTTAAGTGAGATATATTTCTTCTGATCCTCTGGGTCATAGAAAGTAAGCTCGGCGATTCTGTCCTCAATCTCCTTCTTTATTCCGCCATAGCCCATTTGGAATAGACGCTGAGTGTTGATTCCGAGATGTCCAGCACCACAGTACATATATCCATTAGCTAAGAAGACGCCTTCTCCAAGGTGGGAAGCTTTGATTTCTTCCTCAGAAAGCATTGGGATGATTTTTTGATCAACAGAACGACCACGCCAATAATCTTGGATCGACTTAAGATCATTGTATGTCTCTTCAGTATGGGTGAAGTAGTCGTGTGTTCTATTCTCGCTGTAGCCTAAAAGCCCTTGCTCCATCTCCTCAATGATCCAGTCAAGACCAAATTCGGGAAATGCTGGGGCATTCTTTTTTAGGCATCCAAGAGTACCAACGATTAGTTCATGATCATAAATGATAATTGGACACTCTCTAAACCATGCAGCCATAGCTTTAGCCATAGCTATGAGATAGGGTTAATCTTCATTCTCTTGAAGAACTCTGGTCAAAACCATAGCACGATTCGAAATAGCCTCACCATTGGTCGTTTTTTCGGTGTCATCCAAAATTAGATTGACTCTTTCAAAAGGAGATGGATCCGTGACAAAACCGGAAGCACCAACACCCCAGCATTTGTCATAAGGTTCAATAGCCTCAGCAACGTCGCTTACACGTTTTTTGATAGTAGAATCACTCATCATGTTTCTCCTTTCCCTATAATATGAGTAGAAACAAAAAATAAAACCAAAAAGATTTACGGATTTTTAGTAGTTAAATGTCCTTTTTAACAAGGAATTTAACTTGAGCTCCTGACTTAATTATCGAAATTTTCCCATCTGTTTTTCAATGTTAAAAAGCAAGAATTTATAAGCTTTATATTTTGCAAAACACAGTCAGAATTAAATTCTGAAAGAAATCTTCAAATGAAGGATGAGAGAAGACCCAAAAATTAAACTTTCTTTTTAAACACTTTGTGCAATTGCACAAAATATAGTTCTTTTAATTTATTAAATGTTTAATTTTTAATAAGAATTTTAACTGTCATTATGTGTGAAATAAACAAAATATAAAGTTAAATTGTTGTTTAAAACCCAAGGTAGAAGATACATGCACTACAAGCTGTCTCACTATGTCTTTATTAATGAATGAAAATTGTAATGGGAGTTTGTGGATATAAGTTTAAATTTAATTAAAATGTGTTTTTGTGGATTTACAAAAATAAGTAATATCAATTAGGCGTTTTGCAGTTGAACATTAAATTTAACTTCATTTACTATTTGTATGTAGTAGTTAAATGTCGGTAAGCGGTTAATATGCGCAACTTTTTAAAGTAGGTCAGATTCGTTTGAGGTTGGATTTGAAAATTTCACTTTATTAAGTTTTTGAACTTAAACAAAACTGTAACTACTTAAATGGTTGTGCCCTAAGAGGGGGAAAGGCAATGTCTTCTGGTAGTACTAAGACAAAGATAGGTATTTACCTGTGCGCTATCTTGATGATGGGCGCTATTGCAGTCTCCAGTAACATTAATAATATCGCGATTGCGCTTGATATTAGTGTTACTGAAGCGTTGACATGGATAGTCTCAATTCCATGTCTGGTTGTTATTCCTACAACTTTGGTCAGTGGAAAATTGATGGATTATGTATCCAAGAAGTATCTAATGTTGGTTGGTACTTTATGCTGGCTCATTGGCGGATGTGTTCCATATTTCCTTACTGATTTAACTTCGATCATTGCAATGCGTTTTATCTTTGGTATTGGTATTGGTCTTGTACAGACACAGTGCCCCGCCTTGATAGCAGAAAACTTTACTGAGGATAACGAGCGCGCCAAGGTCATGGGAACAATGAACTCCTTCCAGATGCTAGGAGCTGTCATATTCTCAATCATATCTGGTTCTCTCGGAGCAATTGCATGGAATCTTGCATTTCTTGTTCATCTCATGGCAATCGTTTCCCTTATTGCCTGCATTACATGTGTGCCAAATAAGAAGCCAGAGCGCAAAACTACAACTGGTGCGAAGGCTAAATTCCAACCAACTGGCATGATGTGGGTCTGGGCTATAGCATTCCTAATCTTTATGATCGCTGGCCAAACATATTCCAACTTTGCTTCAACAATAATCACCCAACAGGGGCTCGGAGAGTCTGCTGAGGCTGGATACTCACTAGCATTCTTCGCTTTTGGTGGATTTTTAATGGGCTTCTTGTTCGCAAAGATTCAAAGACTTTGTGGTCGTATGACCCTCACAGTAGGTGGCGTTGTACTAGCTATCTCTTATTTGATTATGACTTTTGCACCAAACTTGGTCATCTCTTACATAGGGGCCTTTATTTGCGGTCTTGCATTCTCAATCTGCATGCCTTGCATCCTTAATGGTACGGCTGGAGCAGTCGATGTTGAGTCTTCTGGTATGGCGCTTTCCATTGCAACCTGCGGACAAAACATCGGTTCGTCCATCTGCCCGTACATCGTTACTCCAATCGGCGCAATGATGGTTTCTGCATCAATCACAGCTGAGCAAGGTGGAATGATCGCTGGTGTTATCGTCGTAGCCATTCTTTCGATCCTCTTTGCATTCATTTCAATGAGAAAAAAGAGTGCCTAGGAATTTTGAAAAATAACTAGTGCAAGTCGTTGCTTAGAAAGTAAGTAACATTGAAGTAGTACAAATCCCTCTAAATATATTTGGAGGGATTTGTGCATAGATTGGTCTGTAAGTATGAGTGAGCCAGAAAAGCAAATTAAATCAAACTACGAAATAGCTCGCGATCAAATGGAAGAGCTATTCTGCAATTATGATGCTCAAAAAATTGCCAAGAAATTCAATCTGGAGATAGACAATAAATATTTATATGTAAATTTTTTGGCATGCCCATATAGAATATCGCTTCAAAATGGACGAGTTGAATACTCAAATGATAGTTTTATAACCCCAATTCGCGCAGGATATCAGGACGCTTCTTCAATTTTAGACGTCTTGTGCTATTCAAAAGATGATGCTTGTTTATCGGGAACTTTTACTGCAATTAGCGGTCTAAAAGGAATCTACGCTGCTCCTTCAACTTCGATCATAAGTGATCTTCTTCGTAAAGATTATTTTGAACATAAGCTTGATGAGCTTGCATGTGCATGTGAAAAATTGGGCGGTACTCCAGAAAGTATAGGAGATGTATCGTATCGCATATCAATGTTTGATTTTATGCCTGTAATCTTACAATATTGGGATTCAGACGATGAGTTTGATGGTGTATGCAAGGTCTTGTGGGATAAAAATATCCTAGACTATATGCACTTTGAAACTACTTGGTTTGCGCACATTTTTTTGATTACGCGTTTAGCTGAAGAGATGGGTGTTTTATAGGCGTCTATGAGTGCAGTAGTATTGTTCAAGGCCGTTTGTAGTGAGTGGTTTTCTTTGAAATGGCTTGCAGCGAGTGCGTTTATTCTTTAAGTGCACTCGCTGCAGGAAGTCCGTACCCTATTAGATCTCGGAGTAATTACCCAAAAATACCAATGTCTCAGTGGATCTTTCCAAATCACTTAGCATTTCCATGACAGCGTCTTCTTTAACTGAAGCTTCAATATCAAAGAAGAACATAAAATCAAAATCGCGCCCAATTATAGGTAAGCTCTCTAGTTTTAGTAGGTTGATTCCAAGAGCAGAGAACTTGCCTAAGACTTCATAGAGTGAACCGGGCTGATGCTTGCATGTCAAAATCAAGCTGATCCTATTTGCGCCTGGATAGATGAGTGGTTTGGCAGAGATGCATATGAATCTTGTATAGTTGTTGTCACTGTTTTGGATCTTCTTTTCTATTGGAACTAATCCGTATAGTTCACCGCACTCTCGTGATGCAATTGCTGCGACATTGGTTTTGTCACTCTCAGATATTTTCTTAACAGCCTCGGCGGTATTTGAACACCTCGTAATCTCTACTTGGTTGTGAATTGTTGCCAAGAACTTACTGCATTGCCCGAGAGCCTGTTCATGGGATATGATCTCGTTGATATCCTCTAGCTTTGTGCCAGGTTTGCCTAAAAGTTCATGATGAACAAAAAGCCTCTCGCTTCTAACGATATAAGCTTTCTTCTCCTGCATCAGTTCATAGACTGCTCTTACGCTTCCATTTGAGCTATTTTCAATTGGTAAGATTCCAAAATTACAGAGCCCAGAGACAACTGCATCAAAAACGGCTTCAAAACTGTTGAAGTACATCAGGTTGCCTCGCGGAAACATTCTATCTGCTGCCATTTGGGAGTATCCTCCCTCAACACCTTGGCAAGCGATAGTCCCAGTTTGAGGAAATACTTCAGCTGGGTTTTCTAGAGCTAGCTCAACAACTTTAGCGATGTTGCTTGTCTGGCTAATTAGCTCGTTTTGATAAGACTTAGACAAAGAAAAGATCGTATTGTAAAGCGTATTAGCATATCTCTCAAGGCTACCTGCCTTGGCTCTAACCTTTTCTAAGATCTCTCTTTCGCGAGACTTATCACTTACAGCCTTGCCATCTTGAGCTTTTTGAGCGGCAATTCTACTGGATATCTCCATTCTTTTATTGAAGAGATCAACGATCTGATCATCTATTACATCGATCTCTTTTCTAATCTCATCAATTCCCATTTTTCCTCCATTATTTATGATGAATATTCAATAATTAATCTATTCTCTTCACAGCGTTTTGCTGCATCTAGCTGGTTTTTAGCACAAGAGTTCACATGGTGCTTAGCATTATGTAGTCGCGAGTTATTTCATCTGTTTCATAATTAAAAGACGTATCAACACAACATTACGCAGTAGCTGCATCTATTGAAACTACATCATGAAGCTTTTCGAGCTTTTTAACTAAGACAGCAAAATCATCAGGCAATAGAGCCTGTGGGCCGTCGGATAATGCGTTTTTTGGGTCATTATGAACTTCGATTTCCAAACCATCGGCTCCAGCAGCAACTCCAGCAAGAGAAAGCGGTGCAACTAAATCGCGTTTTCCGCCAGCATGGCTTGGATCAATGATGATAGGCAGGTGAGTAAACTTTCTAAGCACAGGAACAGCTGCAACATCGAGTGTATTTCTAGTTTGAGTCTCGAAGGTTCTAATACCACGTTCACAAAGAGCAATATTCTCATTGCCTTCAGACATAATATACTCTGCGCTCATTAATAGCTCTTCGTATGTGGCCATCATGCCACGTTTGAGCAAGATCGGTTTGTTTGTACCACCAATGGCTTTTAGTAGATCGAAATTTTGCATATTGCGAGCACCAACTTGCAAAACATCTATATCCTCAAAATACTTGAGATCCTCAACGTTCATAATCTCAGTAACAATCGGAAGACCGGTTTGTTCTCTAGCTTCACGCAGATAATCTAGACCAAGCGCCCCAAGTCCTTGGAAGGAGTAAGGGGAGGTTCTTGGTTTGAATGCTCCTCCACGAAGCATAGTAGCACCAGCCTCAGCGACCAGCTTAGCAATTGTACAGACCTGTTCTTTTGATTCCACTGAGCAAGGACCAGCGATAATGGTTAGATTACCTCCACCAATTTGAGTGTTGCCAACTTTGATGATTGTATTTTCTGGATGAAATTTACGATTTGCCTTTTTGTAAGGCTCTTGAACACGTTTGACATCCTCGACAATGTCTAGAGCTGAGATTAAATCTATATCTATCTTAGTAGTGTCACCAACCAAACCCATGATAGTTTCAGTAGAACCCTGGCTCATATGTACATCTATCTCTTGAGCTTTGAGCCAGTTGATTAGATTTTCAACTTGATCTGAGTCGGTCTCTCGCTTAAGTATGACTATCATTTCTGACCTTTCCGCTCATCTTTGAGCTTTGAAATCTTAAAATTTTAAGAAGATCTCAAACGCTTTTGTACTATGAGTAACTCATTAAAAAAAGCCCCCACAGCACTTTGCGGCTGAGGAGGCTTCTTAAAATTAACCCTTGCTTTTAGGGAAGTATCATAAAACTCCAGCACAGCCACAATCTAGCTTACCGATAAATCGATAGGTAAAGAAAGTAAAGTAGCTGAAGTATGTATGATTCATATACCTAAACCTTGATTGAAAACTTCCTTGTTACGATCACCTACTTTAACGTCATGCAAGATTAAATTCAAGTAGAAGATCTCTTTCCTTATTTATTTTTTACTGCAGTGGTTTTTGAATTTTTACTTGCGCAACTTTTCACCTCTTCGCACAATACTAGGGGCGGGGTAAGTTCAAGAAGTCACCGAATTTTTGCTTGTAGTGGTTTTGATATAGCAAAATATGTAGGCAAGCTCAGCTTTTCTTAATTTAATTTCGATTTAGAGACCTGTCCAGATTTCTTTAAATAAAAAATATAAAATCTATTTACTATACCCCATATAGGTATTAATCTTATATAGAAGCACATACCTCATAAGGGTATTGCGATTTGAATAGAGGATTTAATTAAAGGATTATAGGTTTGGCTAATAAAGATTTAAAAACAACGCAAAATAATACAAATGCTTATCGATGTGCTCACGACTCAAATGCTTTTATGGAAGGTCAAAATACCTGCTCAGGATGTAGGCATAAAGACGATGAGCGCTCAGAGGAGTTTAAGCGTAACCTTACGCTTAGGTTAAATAAAGCAATTGGTCAATTAAATGGCATCAAGGCGATGATTGAGGATAACCGATATTGCGGCGACATTTTGATTCAATTATCTGCTGTAGAAAAAGCTATCCACAGAATCTCCGAAATTGTTTTAGAAGATCATTTGGAAACCTGTGTAGTTGATCACGTAAAACAAGGTGACATAGAGATTGTAGAAGAATTTATGCAGTTGCTTAGAAAGTTTTCATAGTTATGAAGACGGTGTTTGACGTAGGTGGGATGACATGTGCTGCATGCTCGGCTCGTGTCGATAAAGCAGTAAGAGAGGTTGAAGGGGTAGAAGACCTTGCTGTAAACCTTCTGAAAAACTCGATGGAAGTTATATTTGACGGTTCTCAAACAACAATTGATGCAATTGTAACTGCTGTAGAAAGAGCTGGATATAGCGCAACTCCACGAGTAGATAGTGCAGTAAGTAGATCACAAACTGGCGCATCGTCCAAGAAAAAAAGGGATGTTAATAATAAGGCCGAAGAGAGTAAGAGGTCTATGAAGCGTAGGCTTATCATCTCCTTTGTCTTTACGATTCCTCTTTTTTATCTCTGCATGGGGCATATGTTTGGTTGGCCTTTACCTTTGTTTTTTCTAGGCGAGCAAAATGTAATGCCATTTGCCCTGACTCAACTTTTGCTATTAATTCCTGTTATTGGTGTCAACTATCAATATTTCACAAGCGGTTTTAAATCACTAATTCATCGTGCACCAAATATGAATTCACTAATCGCTTTGGGATCAAGTGCATCCACTATATATGGCATCTATGGAATGTATCGCATGGGTTATGCTCTTGGCGTGGGGGATTTGACATCTGCTCATAGTGTTGCAATGGATCTATATTTTGAATCTGCTGCTATGATTTTGGCGTTAATTACCTTGGGAAAATACTTTGAGGCGCGTGCAAAATCCAAAACAACAGATGCCATAGTTATGCTGATGGATCTATCTCCTAAGGTAGCTATTAAACTTAATGCGGCTGGAGAAGAAGTCGAGATACCAACTGAAGAGGTGCAGATAGGCGACATTTTAGTGCTCAAAACTGGCGCTTCTATTCCAGCCGATGGGACAGTTGTAGAAGGGTTTGCTTCAGTAGATGAATCTGCGATTACTGGTGAGCCTATTCCTGTCGAAAAGCAGGTAGGAGATCGAGTTATTGGCGCTACGGTTGTAAGTTCTGGCTGGTTTACAATGCGCGCTGAGCAGGTAGGTCAAGACACTACGCTTGCTGGAATTATCAGTATGGTCGATGAGGCCACAGGCTCTAAGGCCCCAATCGAAAGAGTCGCAGATAAAATAAGCTCAATGTTTGTGCCTATTGTAATTGCGATTGCCGTAGTTGTCTTCATAGTCTGGATGGTTGTTAGAGGAGATCTTGAAATCTCTTTGTCGCATGCTGTTACTGTACTTGTTATCTCATGTCCGTGCGCATTAGGACTTGCAACACCAACAGCGATTATGGTGGGGACTGGCCGTGGTGCTACACGGGGAATACTTGTAAAATCAGCCGATTCGCTTCAACGTGCGCATGACATAAAGATTGTTGCGATGGATAAGACAGGCACTATAACAAGCGGAAAACCTGAGGTTGTTTCTGCAATAAACGACAAATCAATTTCTCAAGAAGAGCTCTTAAAAGTTGCATCTTCTCTAGAAAAACTATCTGAACACCCTTTAGCGCTTGCAATTTGTAACTATGCTAAATCAAAGGGCGTAGAAAATGTTGAAGTTAGCAATTTTTCACAATTTGAAGGGCGTGGTATTGCAGGAGAAATTTCTGGGGATCTATATCTTGCTGGAAATTCTAGGTTGATGGATCAGATGAATGTCGATATTTCAGGCTTTTTACCTCAGGCAGATGCGTTAGCTTTAAAAGGTGCGACACCTTTGTATTTTGCAAAGAGCAACCAGGTTATCGGTCTAATTGCTGTTGCAGATCCAATCAAACCAACAAGTGCTCGTGCGATTGCTGAACTAAATGCTATGGGTATAGAAGTCGTAATGCTTACTGGCGATAATGCTAAGACGGCTAAAGTTGTTCAGGAAGCTTGCGGAATAAATAGGGTAGTAGCTGGAATTTTGCCAGCTCAAAAATCCGAGGAGATCAAAAAGCTTTCTAGGAATTCAGTTGTTGGCATGGTGGGAGATGGAATAAATGATGCGCCGGCTTTAGCTCTCGCTGACGTGGGGATTGCAATTGGTGCTGGTACAGATATTGCAATGGATAGTGCAGATATGGTCTTGATTAAAAGTGACCTTATGGATGTTCCTGCTGCTATCCAGCTTTCAAAGGCCACGATGCGAAATATTAAACAAAACTTATTTTGGGCGCTTATTTATAACACAATTTGCATCCCATTGGCAGCTGGCGTGTTTTCATTTGCGGGAATCAATTTAAATCCGATGATTGCAGCAGCTGCTATGAGTCTAAGCTCGATATGTGTCGTGTCTAATGCCCTGCGTTTACGCGCATTTAAACCAAAGTTTATAACTGATGATTCTTTTGATGCAAAAGCAAAGCTTTTTAATGAAAAAGAAGTTGTGAATCTAGAGATAGATAGCTATATCAGCTCAAGTGATGGAAATATCAATAACATTACCCACACCTGTAATAATCGAGAAAAAGAAGGGGAGGAAGCGATGCAAAAGGTAGTTGATGTTCAGGGTATGATGTGCCAAAACTGCGTCAAGCATGTTACTAAGGCTCTTGAGAGTATCGATGGCGTTTCAAACATAGTGGTCGATCTAGATAATGGAACAGCAACTGTTGATGCTACTGATGATGTAAGTGATGACACTTTAGTTGCAGCCATTGTAGATGCCGGTTATGAAGCAACTGTCAGAAGATGATAGGTTCACGTTTCAAACTAAAACGCATACCGTCAATACGTTAAGCCTTCCATATGGCGCAATTGTTTGGTGTCTCAAAGCAATCGACTTGTCCAACAGGAAGATTTTGCTCAATGAGTCTATTTGCAAAATAAGTAGCTAAATTTTCAGCGGTTGTCCTAAAAGGAAGGATTGTTAGCGAAAACCCTTCCTTTTCGAGGCATGCAATTGTCTCAGGTGTAAGTGTGCCATCTTCGACCAAAAAAGTATGGTCAAGTTCTTCAGCGAGCTCACGAACAGCTTTCTTAAAAACTCCAAAATCCAAGACCATATCGCGCATAGTACCCTCTTTTTGTAGATTTTCTTGCTCTAAATAGACCACTACACGCCATCTATGACCATGTAAATTTTCGCATTTCCCATAATAGTCGGCCAAAAAATGTGCACTATCAAAACAAGCTTCAGTTTTCAATCCATACATATAAAATTCCTCTTTCAAAAGGGTCTTATTTTTTATAGGCTAATTGTACGAAAACCTTTTCAACAATGTTCGAATTTTACCTGGAAATATCTTAAAGGGGAGCAAAGTCGATGGAGCTTTTTAATACAAAGTCTGACTTGCGGCAATTTGTAAATTCTGCGCGCCAAGCAGGGCAGGTCATAGGTCTTGTGCCAACGATGGGAGCGATTCACTATGGTCATCAAACCTTGGTGAAGCGAGCACTTAAAAGCTCAGATTGCGTGATAGTTTCTGTCTTTGTTAATCCTACGCAATTTGCTCCAGGCGAGGATTATGAGGCTTATCCAAGAACATTAGATAGTGATGTTGAAAAGCTTGCAGAGGCTGGAGCTTCTGCTATCTTTGCTCCAAGTGTTGAAGAGATGTATGGGAAAGATCTGTTGGAGCTTTTTAAAGCAAGCGAAGATATCATGCCTTTTGATAAGTTTTCTCATGCTGTGCCAGGAAGTGCTAAATCCTTATGGGAAGGCATTAATAGACCAACTCATTTTGAGGGTGTCACAACTATAGTCTCTAAGCTTTTTAATATTGTCAGGCCTGATATCGCCTGTTTTGGTGAGAAAGATTTTCAACAACTTGCCGTTATAAGACAGATGGTCGATCAGATGGATTTTGGAATTGAAATTATAGGTTGTCCAATTGCAAGAGAGGCAGATGGCTTAGCAATTTCTAGTAGAAACATTTACATGAATACCGATGAGCGCACAAAAGCGCTTTGTCTTTCGAAATCTTTAAAGCAAGCTGCTAGCATGTTAGAAGAGGGTTGTAGAGAAGCAAAAACCATCATCAACTTTGCTACTAAGATGATTGAAGAATCAGGAATGGTAATCGATTATGTTGCCATTGTAGATGCTTCTACACTCGAGCCTCTGGATAGCCTTGAAGGAAAAAATCCTAAAGACTGTAGGATGATTTTGGCAGCAAAAATCGGAGACGTGAGGCTTATCGACAATGCGTCATTATGTCAATTTGCGTAAAAATCAGCTGTTTGGCAAATTAGACGGATTGTATCAATTAAAAAAGCGGTTCATACTCGTTAGCTGTGTTTGAAGATTAGTTAGTGGGGGAAATGTGAGCGACGAAGTAGTAGTAAAAGAGACAGATACGCAGTTTAAAAAGGGTACAAATGCGCAGTTTGATCGCATGGGAACAGGTTCAATTTCTAAATTATTAGCTGAATTTGCAATTCCTGCGATTATCAGCCTGATTGTTGGTGGACTTTATAATGTCTTGTCTGCAATCTTTCTAGGGCAAGGTGTTGGCACACTTGGATTGGCTGTTTCTGCTGTTGCTAACCCAATAATGATCTTATTTATGGCGTTTGCTATGTTGGTAGGAACTGGCGGAAATGCTTTAGCTGCTATCAGACTAGGCGAAGGTAAAAAGAGTGAAGCTGAACTTGTTTTAGGCAACACATTTACTTTAGGAATCATCGTCTGGATCTTTGTCCTTGTAATTGCCTTTGTCTTTATCGATCCCATATTGGTTATCTCTGGTGCTACTGAAGAAACCTGGGAGCTCTCAAAGGTTTTTATTCAGATCATTTCTGTTGGATCGATTTTCCAGATTTTAGGAATGGGTATTAATAACTTTATTCGCTCTGCAGGCGATCCAAGAAGAGCTCTGTGGTCGATGCTTTCTGGCAACTTGGTCTGCATAGCGCTTAGCTTTTTATTTGTAATGGTCTTTCAATGGGGTGTTCCAGGGCAAGGCTTTGCAACCATTATTGGGCAGGCTGTTTCTGCTGGAATTATCTTCTTTTATTTTACAAAGAGCCCTAAATCACCATTTAAGTTATATAGGAAGAACCTTCGCTTTAGAGGGCGTGTACCTCTAAAAATTTTGGCCTTGGGTTCTGCATCCTTTTTGCTACAAATTGCAGTAACTGTTGTCTCATTTGTTATAAATAATCAAGTTGTTCTATATGGAGCAATGAGCCATATAGGAGAGACCGGATGCTTTGCTGTTTTTGCTGTTATTCAAAGAGTTGCAATGTTTGTAATGTTTCCTGTTATGGGAATTACAATTGCTGCTCAGCCTATTTTGGGATATAACTACGGCGCTAAGCTTCCAGAAAGAATTCGCACCACACTAAAGCTCTCACTAATCTCTAGCGTTATTATCTGTGTTGTTTTGTGGGCAATTATCGAGATGTTTACTGCTTCAATATGCATCTTGTTTGGAATTGAAGAAGAACTGCTAGACTTTTGTATAATCGCTTTGAGAACACAAACTATGTTTATGCCTGTTATGGCATTTCAGATTGTAATTGCAAACTACTTTCAAGCAACAGGACGCCCAGTTCGTTCAACATTTTTGTCTCTTACAAGGCAGCTGCTCTTTTTAATTCCTCTATATATTGGTCTGCCAATTTTAATTGGAAACTTCTTCCCAGGAACAGAGCAGATTATGGGTGTTGTTATGGGTCCTCCATGTGCTGATGTCCTGTCGTTTATTTGTGCAGTGATCTTTATTGTTATTGAGTTTAGAAGACTCAAGAAGGAGATTGCTGACTCTAAGGCATCTGGGGACAATATTTCAAGTGGCAGTACTTCAACAACTGCTGCAGCCTAGGATGCAAGCATACCAGCTAATAATAGGTAAGGAGACTATAGATGCTTATAGCAGTTGATATAGGAAATACTCAAACTGTTATAGGTATTTATGACGGTGATGAACTTGTCACATTTTGGAGACTTCCTAGTGAGTTGTCTTTAACATCTGACATGATCGTTATCCGTTTATATACCCTTTTGAATATCGATTCTGATCTGGTTAGCCGCGTTGATAGTGCAATTATATCTAGCGTCGTTCCTTCGATTACATCTTCGTGGACGCGTGCTCTAGCTAAGATTATAGGTTGTCCAATAAAAGATATCGAAGTTGTGGATGCTTCTCAAAATTATGGGATCAAAATCAATTACCCAAATAGAAAAGAGATAGGTCCAGATAGAATAGCCGATGCTATCGCAGCGATTAAAAAGTATGGATATCCATGTGTAATCGTTGATCTTGGAACTGCAACAAATATTGAAGTAATCGATTCTTCTGGTGCCTTTATTGGTGGCGTTATTGCACCTGGAATAAAAGTTTCTGCCGATGCCTTATTTTCAAATGCAGCTAGGCTTGCACATGTCGACCTAGACATTCCCGAAAAAGTTATTGGTACAAGTACTATCGCAGCAGTTCAATCTGGACTTACATTTGGAGAGGCTGCAAGAGTGGATGGGCTTGTGAATATGATTCTAAAAGAGTTAGGTTGTGAAGATGCAACTGTTGTTGCGACAGGTGGTCTTTTAGGAATTATCTCTTCGCTCTCGACAACGATTGATTTTTGCGATCCGCTATTAACACTCGATGGGCTTAAGTTTATTCATTCATATAATTGCGAAAACTAAAGAGAGGTAATTCGAAGGATAGGTAATTCGAAGCGCCGCTTTCACCGCAGGTTTGTGAATAGATACCAAATATTGCTTTGCAAGTTCTACCAGAAGCGTGTCGGAAAAGCGCTCATTCATCAAGGGAAATTCTGATTATTTTCCATTCATCATCTACGTAAGCGATATCTATTTTGTAGCTTGTTTCTGAGATGGTGCTTACGCCCTGGTAAAGAGTAAGATCCATATCCACAACATACAGACTCCCGATTTGTTCCAGAAATTGTTTCGCATCCGACATTGCTAAATAACGACCCTCCGTCAGATACATATAAGCAAAAGTAGTTACTTTGATTGTCTCTCCAATAGAGCAATCTATTTGATCGATTTCCTCACTTGAGAGTAAGTCTGCTATCGTGTCCGTAAATGAGTACAGGTCATCGCCCTCATACAGTAAGCTCTCATAGGTAGAGACATCTCTACTCTCAATAGCCTTTTCCAGTGCTACCACAACGTCTTCATAACTTCCCTCGACATCTTGATGAGCATACCAGTCCGCGAATATTTCACCGCCATAGATGAGTAATTCCAGATCGTAACCGCCTTCTGCATTTTCCCAATAATAGGCCTC
>CAZLCK010000035.1:0-15481 GCA_964558235.1 uncultured Coriobacteriaceae bacterium | reverse complement strand
CGAAAAAGTTGAAGGTGTCACTAAAAAGGCGATCAGGAAGTTTCTCTATAAAAGTGAAGACTCCGACCTCGACCATATAGAAGAGCTTCTAATCGCTGAAGTCTACGAGAAGCATTTTGATAGACGTTGGTGGGGCAATTATGAAGAAACGCTTTTCTGGAAAAACGAAGCCAAGGCAGTTGCGAAAAGCAAGTTTGTTCAAAACAACCGTAAGAAGATGGAAAACGAAGGTGGCGTCATTGCCTTTGATGAAGTGCGCCACTCACTCAAAAACTTACAAGATATCACTAGAATCCTCTCTTACATCGACGGAACCAGCAGCGAAGAGGAGATTCGCAAGCTACTTGTTGAGGACTACAAAGCGGGCAAGACCACATTGTCAAACTACATCAAAAATTTTGTTATTGGTAATTTAACTTTTGAGAAGATCTGCGCTTGGAGTATTGAAGCCACTCATTATCTCACAGGTTTTCTCGTCCCTATGACATGGTCTGTTGTTAATGTATCTTCAACCGAAACTGAAATATGCGAAGTCAGAACACTCTTTAAAGAAGATGGTTATTTCGGCCTTACTGAAGCGATTGCAATACAGTTCTACTACGAGCTCGGTGACGGCAACCCATGGCAGACTTGTGGGTATGCCGATTGCAAAAAGTACTTCAAATACCAACGACAAAACAGTGAGCCAAAGTACCTTACTCCAAAAAAGCGCAGTGGCACCGGTTTTTGCTGTAAAAGTCACAGCGTAATGGAGAACCGCAGGCTCAATAACCTTGCTGTCAAAACTGCTGCAGAATATTTGAAACAAGGTCTGTCCAAAGCAGAAGCAAAAGAACAGATGTTTACTGACTTTACCATAGCGCAGATTGAACGTGCTATTGAAAAAGTCTACACTACCGAATAGTTTTCTTCTCGCTTATACGAGTTGAAATAGCAAGCATCAACCACCCGAAAGGAGGTGAATAGCAAATGAAATCAGTTGGAAAAGGAACCATCGAACAGCGTAAGAGGGGCTCTTGGCGCCTCCGCGTTACCGTTACCAACAATGACGGTACAAGCAAGCGCCTGAGCAAGAATGTCGAATGTCGTACCAAAACTGAAGCGAACAAAGCTCTAGATGCATGGAGGGCGGAACTCGCGATGAGCACTGTTGATATCCGCCGCCGCGAACTCACGCTTAAAGAATATCTCAACGAGTACCTTGAGTACTGTCGTGACGTGAAGGAGCTTTCTCCAAGCACCTTACGCGGCTATAGGGATATCGTGAATGAGCGCTTTGTGGGACCGATAGCCGACCTTGCTCTTTGTGAAATCAAGCCCTACATGATCGATGAGCACCTAGCCCATCTCAAAAAAGAGGGCGGTATGAATGGACGTCCATTGTCCGGCACCACTGTAAAAAGGGCATATGAATTATTGAACTCAGCGATGAAAAGGGCTGTGATTTTGGAGTACATAACCATGAACCCATGTGACAAGGTCAAATCACCCAAAAGGGAATCCTTTGAAGCAAAGCCTTTAACAACGGAGGAAGTACAACACATCATGTTTCTGCTGATCGGACATCCGAGCCCGCAATTCTCCATGGCATGCCGCCTCACTCTTGCCACGGGAATGCGTCGTGGTGAAATATGCGCCTTGCGATGGGATGATATCGATTTTGAAGCTCAACAGATTCATGTACATAAAAGTCTTGCTGAAGATAAATGCTCTAGCCACAATGGGACTTCACTGATGCTAAAAGACTGCAAGACGGAAAAATCGAACAGATGGATCGCAATCGATGACTTCACGTTTGAGTGGATCAAGATTCACCAGATCCAGCAGCATTGCCGCCTTGCCTACAACGGCATCAAGCAGACTGGAGAGACGCCCGTCTGCTGCAATGACCTCGGAGAGTGGTACAGGCCTAGTGTCTACACAAGCGACTTCATATCATTTCGCAATCAGCACGGCTTTGATTGCACGCGTCTGCACGATATGAGGCACACGCAAGCTTCTCTCCTGCTGCAGGCGGGTGAGGATATCGTTACTGTGTCGCGCAGGCTCGGTCATTCGAAGGTTTCCACTACGCTGGACATCTACAGCCACTTGATGCCCGGCAAAGACAGGAGCGCAGCTGACAAAATTGGCGCGATATTCTCCGTCTCCAACGTTGTCTGATTTCATTTTGCAGTTTTAAACGTGTAAATTGTCCCCGAATTGTCCCCAGGACATCGAAACCGTGTCCCGAAAATAAAAAAGGCCAGAGAAGAATACCTCTGACCTGTAGTTTCTTGGTCGCGGGGGCAGGATTTGAACCTACGACCTCCGGGTTATGAGCCCGGCGAGCTACCAGACTGCTCCACCCCGCAATATATATCACTAGACTAAAGAAATAGCCTCGTTCATCGCCGTCTGTTTAGTCTACAAATATACATAACACTATTCAATAATGACTGTGATTTCAGGTGTAAACTTTTTGTGAACGGAGCTTAACGGAGCTTGCGGTCATCTGACAAACTTATAAATGCTCAAAAATCTCAATCGACTACTTGAGCTACATCTCGTTCATCGTCTTTACCTTTAATCGTGACCAGAACAATCATTGCCATCATCAGAATAAAACCAAAAATATCTGCAATAGAAAACTCAGTCCCTAGCCAAATAGCAGAAATTATCGTTGCGCTTGCTGGCTCAATTGTCCCTAAAAGGCTTCCCTTAACGGGCCCAACAATAGATACACCATGTAAGAAAAATCCAAATGCAGCTATAGTCCCAACAAGAGTTATCGCAATTATTGCAATCCAACCAGTGGCATCTAACTCAGGAAATAAAATCAGTTCACCAATAACGTTAAGTATTAGGTGCGCAATAATCACAATTATCGCACCTACCATCATTCCAACAGCAATAGAGTTAAAACTCCCCCACTTAGTAAATAATTTTTTTGGACACATAGTATAAATTGCTGCAGTAACTCCCGCCATTAATCCCCAAAATATAGCTTCAGGGGGCAACACCATATTTATCCATTTGCCCTGAGTAGCAATAAGCCAAGTAGCAATCAAAGCGACAACAACGCCTATAACCTCTTTGATCTTAGGAAGTTTTCTTAAGATTAAACATGTCACAATTAGAATAAAAACTATGTTGGTACACTGAAGAACCGTAACTGTTCCGGCATTTGAATAGTTAATAGCAATTATGTAAGTGGCCTGACATCCTAAAATTGCAAAACCAAATATAGCTAATCTAAAACGAGATGCTCGATCTTTTAGCATTAAAAAAAGTAGAGATCTTCTTTTAAGTAGCATAAATAAAAGAAGAAGCACACCCGCCATGACCATCCTTGCGGATGTAACAAATAGCGGATCAACATCGTAATTTGAGAGCAAAAATTGCGCACATGAACCTGAAAATCCCCAAAGTGTGCCACCAACAAGCGTGCTAAGAACACCGATCCAAAACCTCTTGTTTGTTCTTGGGTTTTCAATAGAATCATCGCTAGATTTAGTTTTTATCACTTCACTCATAAATTAGATTTTGTATAAATGAAAATATTTTTGAAGCACTAAATCAAAAATATGTATATGTTATCGGCAATCAACTATCTGCCAAAAACGTGCCATGTTCGGCACACCACTAATCGAAATGACCCCGGCATGATACCGAGGTCATTCGATAAGAGCTGCTTAACAATTTCCCAAATTACTCAATCAGAAAAATTAATTGCTGAGGCAAGTGCCTGCATCTATTGTGATGGAAGATCCGGTCATCATTGCAGACTCGTCAGATGCCAAATAAACCGCGCCATAAGCGATGTCATCGGGATAAACAATCCTTCCAAGCAAGCAGTTACTATCAACAAGAGCCTTCATATTCTCATCATTGTCTGTAATCTCTTTTGGAGTCATGTTAGTTAAAACTGGTCCAGGCAAAATGCAATTAACTCTAACGCCTTTTGGAGCAAATTCTTTCGCAACATTACGAGATATATTTGTGACACCAGCCTTCATAGCTCCATAGTAATAAGAATTAAGCTCTGGCCACACAGAAGAGATAGAAGCAACGTTAATAATGCTTCCTCCGCCAAGCTCAATCATATCTGGAATAAATGCTTGCATAGTCCACATGTAAGAACGGAAGTTGATCTCTACGATATCAACAAGATCTTGATCTGTTTGCTCTAGAAATGGCTTAGAGCGTAAAACACCAGAGCTGTTAAACAATACATTTGGCTTACCAAAAGCATCATAGGTGCCCTTTTGTAGCTTTGCTACAGTATCCTTCTCACGAAGGTCGCCCTGAACAAAGATTGCCTCTCCGCCAGCGGCTTTAATATTATCTACTACTTTATTTCCACGCTCTACGTTACGACCTGTCGCAACGACCTTTGCCCCTTCCTTTGCAAACATCTCAGCAACTGCTGCTCCAATACCAGATGTTGCACCGGTAATAACTGCGATCTTATTCTCAAGTCTTCCCATGCTTATCGCTCCCTTCCTAAAGTCTACATTTTTAGATCATGACGTTATTAATAAAATTAAATAGCCTCAATATCATGTGGCTAGACTCATTTTAATTTCTCTCGGGTAACTTTCCTATACGCTCCATGTCATCGGCAATGTAATCTAGACCATAGCGCTCCCAAGTTTCACGATATGGCCAAGCTGTAGCCTTATCCCAGCCTCTTGTTTCGTAATATCTATCGACTAAACGATTAAATCCATCCCAATCTCCAACTTCACCGCGTGTGTCTGGAATTGTAAGTGCTGGCCAAACAGCATTAACTTCCATCTCACGATCACGACCAAAGTTGCGGATCAAAATAGCACGATATAAGAGCTTTGAACGAACAGCCGTATCGACTAACTCCTCGTTTGTTATCTCATAGCCAGTCGCACACGACCAGGCTTCGGCCTCCATAGAATCCCAGAAGAGATCTGGACTTTGCCATTCGCAGCTCATAACGCTATCTTTTATCTCGCCCTTGTTCTCATTTCTAATAATCGAATCGACCAAAACCTGACTATCGTATGGATCTCCTTCGATAATCTTCAGATAGTTCTCATAGGTATCATGATGATGCTCCATAGTCTGCATATCACGAGAAGATGTCATAAGAGCAATCGTAGTTGCTAACCAAGTCGGTTTTGTGATCGTTGCCTCGTAACCTCTACCTTGCCAGTGGAATGAATGGCCCCAAGCAGTCTCCATGCTAATTGGCAAAGGGAGACGCTGCCCATCTAACTCCTGCGAAATTCTTCCATGATAGATTGTGTCACCAAACTTTTCCTTGCCAAGTTTTCTAATTGCTCTGGCCATACCCTCAGCCAAAAGATCACCCATCTCGCCTTTGCGGTATACAATAGACTCGATGATGTACTTAACAAAGTCGTAGTTCTCGACATCTACAGGCATTCCAAAATCAATATCTTCAAAGACACCCTCTTTTTGCCCCATCGACAACCAAGTTAAAAGCCAAATAGTAATATCCCACTTATCTATTCCATAGTCATTGCAAAGCTCATTGATCATATTGCCCTTTGCAAAATCTGGCTTCCAAAAATTGTAGATATCAGGCTTAATCGGAGTATTAATCTCTTCAAAATATGGATCGGTTGGATCAGGAATTGGAAACTCACGGCTGAGCATCTTACATGGCTGCATATGATTTTGCTTTGTCATCCAGTTAGAGCCAATAGTAGAAGGGACATCAACTACCATTCCATAGGCAGAGATAGAAACACACTTCTCTACATGGTTAATCTTTTCTCCCACATCTAGCGCAGAATCTGTACCCATCATTAAACAGTTGCAGTGTTGATTACATCCATAGCTGCATGCAATATTAGCTCTTGTGAACTCGCCTTCAGCCTCACTTCCAGGTAGGCCAAACTTCGTCTGCGGCTGCAAAGGCGACCTTCTCATGTAAGGTGAGCCCATCTTAAGTCTTAGCTCAAGAAGTTTGTCGATATCTCCAACAGCAACAACGCCAGTACCATGTACAACAACGCCCTTTAACTTCTTTGAGCCCATAACGGCTCCAAATCCAGCCTTTGCCAAAACGCAATCGGCACTAGTTGTAATAGAAGCATTACGGCAAAGATTTTCTCCTGCAGGGCCAATGACCATTGCCTTAAATTCCTTGCCATGACGTTCAATAAGTGCCTCCTGGGTCTGATGAACCCTCATACCCCATAGATCATCTGCAGGCAAAAACTCTACCTTGTCATCGTCGATGCAAACATAGATTGGCTCTTCAGATGCGCCTTCGAGAATAAATCCATCGTAACCAGCAAACTTTAGCTCGCTACCAAACCATCCTCCAATTCCGCCAAACGCAAATTGAGTTGGGAGGTTGTTTGCAGCAATTCCAACCATCTCAGAGCGTCCTCCAGTAGGAATTGCTGTTCCAGTTGTCGCGCCAGTTGTATATATGAGTTTATTGCCTGGATCAAAACAATCTGTGCCAGGCATTACCTCATCGTAAAATATCTTGGCACCAAGCATACGTCCACCAATATACTTGGGCACATACTTATATGTAGAGATAATCTCGGTTGATCTATCAGTTAAGTTAATCCTTAAAATCTGCCCAACATATCCAGCTAGATGGAGGGTATTTTCAGGATTATTGATAATGTCATCTACAGTTCTATTCGCCATCTTTTAACCCTCCTTACATCTCAGACAAAACGATATCGTTTGTATATTCAGGGTCGGTAACATGTCCTTCAGGCTCTGTTGATATGCCTAAACATCTAACTGGGCAATACTCAACACATGCTGGTCCTTCCGGGCGTGTTCTGCAAAGATCACACTTTTTTGCACGCCACTCTTTTCTAACAGGCTTTTTTGCCATATTGATTCGCGGTGGATCGAACTTGCACTTTCTTATGCAAGCACCACAACCAATGCATTCCTCTTCAACAATATATGTAATCCCATCTTCATCAACACAAATTGCAACATCCTTTTTGGGACAAGCCTCATAACATGGATGATCTTCACATTGTTGACACGAATAAATTGTGCTCACGCACTCCCTTGTCCCTCCGTTATCGACAAAGATTCTGTTATAGCTAGGACTAACCAAACCATCATGTAGAAGCGAACAGATCGCCTCGCATGAATTACATCCGGCGCAAAATGAATATTCTCCGGAGTATTGGACCACATGTTTACTGTAGCCAGTGCTTTTGGTCATAAGACCAACCTCCCCTATTTCTCCCCTATTTAACCCTAGACGTTGTAACCCTAGGTGCTGTTTTCAAAGCTCACTAATTCATTAATAAACAAATTGACAAATAAGCCTTAAAGACATTGAAAACAAAAGAATGCTCCGAAAACCAGATTAGTTTCAAGGGCAAACCTGAATTAATAGATTTTATTGCATTATGGACTTAATTTATTTGCACAATATGTTCTAATAACTGAATTATTTTAGCAAAATGCACAAACCTAATTATTTCAACACATATACACCAAAAATATTGGAATTTCTAAAATATTTATTGCATTGAATTCCTAGCTGCAGATAGGAACTTGATCTTGTAATCAACTAGACATCTATCGCGAGTTCCCTCGTCACTAAAATCTAGCAAAAAAGTATCTTTGATCTTATCTATGTGATAAATAACAGTGTTTCTATGCATAAAGAGTTGCTTTGCAGTGGATGAAATATTGCAATCGCAATTCAAATATACCCAAAGCAATGCAAAGTCGTTTGTGCCATTTGTTTTGTCACGTTCAATGATCTTATCCAAAAATGAATGCGAAAAAGAAAACTCTTTGAAACGATTGCTCTCGAATTCCTTGTCGATCAAATAATATAAGAGTGCATTCTCAAAGGCATAAACAGTCTTTTTTGGAGCTTGAGGAACAACAGCTCTCTCCGCATCGATTGCGTCCTTGTAATTGCAGGCCAAAGTTGCCTGTCTATAGGCTAAATCTAAGTCTTCTAAATGTTCAAACACTTGCGAGGTGCCAGAATAAACCGAATAAGGCTCGCAGATCCTTGAATCTACATCATCGATAACACGTTTAATCGAAAATGAACCATCATCATTATCACTTGCATAAAGAAGAGCTAAAATATCGCCGTTATATCTAAAAGTAATCGACTTTGAATTGTTGAGGCGTCTTGCTGCATCCATAATCACAACCAAACGCTTGTTATCAGAAATATTTTCAGTTTTGATCAAAATGAGTTTGTATTGTGGAATTTCAGGAAGATCCAATTGAGAAATTCGTGCACGAATATACTCTTCACTCATATGCCTACCAGTGATGATGTTTACAAACATCATATTGACCGGGTTCTTACTTTCAAGCTCAACTCGCCATATACGCTCACAAGTAACTGATACCCAGTCCAAGAAGAGCTTTAAATAATCTCGTAAACCATCTGTCATCTGAGCTGATGAACAAATCATCATGCATCTACCAAAATAAATTCCGCGATGCCACACTGGAAAAATATAGATATCTACTGGAGATCTATCATCTAATAGCTCACTAGTTTTTTTGACGATATTTTTCCCAAAAGACTCTTGCAAATCGAAATAGCTCAGCAAGGCAGGCGTATAGTAGCCAGTCTCTATGAGCTGCTTGCTATATTTTTCAGGAGCATCACAAGAATGCGTGTATGCAATCACAGCATTAGCATTATCAGAAAGCACGATAAAGTTTTCTAGAATCTCCTCACTAGCATCGACTAAATCCTGAAAAGCGCCACTGCCTAAAGCTATGTTAGACATACGGCGATTCCAAAACATCATTCTTAAAAAGAATTCTTGCACCATAAAAAGGATATATGAATAAGCGCGATCTTTTTTTATCAGCATAACGCGCTCTTTATGGTCTTCCATCCACTGAGGGAAATCATCACCATCATATACAACTAAAAACGCTGAATTAGAAAAACGTTGCAAAAATTCAGGAGCTTCTCTCCCCTGACAAATAAATAAGACTTGCTCGGAATTACTAATGTTTTCATCACTATCATTTGTGGGTAGAGCAATAAAACCTTTTAGAGCCCATCTTTTTGTGCTTGGAGTACTAAGGATAGTCATAGATTCAAGATAGTCTGCCAGCATAGCAAGACTAACTCGAGGGGATCCATCATCGATCATACAAGAAGGTGAACTACTGCTTTTCAATGATTTAGCTCCTTTATTGTGCTCTTGCACATTTAACTCATTTAACCGGTAAATTTTCCACTAATACCTGCTGTATTTGAAACTCCAGCTTGAATTCTTAAAGATGACCCGCATTTATTGCATAAATCGCTACCTCGCTCATTTACATATCCACATTCGAGACATCTTCTTATAAGAATTGGTGCTTTCAGTTCTCCTTTGCATAGACCGCAATTAATACACGCATAACCACACTTTGCCACTGAAGTCATTTCTCCTTTAGCAAATAATTACCTTGTAATGTCAATAATAACTAAAATATCAAAGTATTTTGGCAATTTTGCACATTGGCAACAAATTTTTTAGATTCACCCTATATAAAAAATGTGGAAGACCTCTGGCCAAAGTCTCCCACATAACTAAAAAGGGTATAGTGCTTTAATTTCTATTTGAACAACAGCTTACTTATAAAGATTAAGCGCCAAAAGCTGTATTGAGCACTTAAATCACTGCAATTTATCGCGTGAAAATTGCAATATTCTTCTTACCTGCATTCTTAGCCTTCTGAGCTAGTTCTTCAATAGTTCCATAGACCATAACACCAGCTTGACAATGATGTACACATGTTGGCAACTTGCCCATATTTACACGCTCTACACAGAGATCGCAAAGGCTGGTAGGAACTGGAACATAATTATATTCATACGTTCCATTCGAGTTCTTTCTCGGGCCGTCTTGCAAGATCTTAATTCCAAAGTCTCCCCTTGGCATCTGATGCTCTTTTTTACAAGCTACTTCACATGCATGGCATCCAGAACAATATTCATAATCTATAAAAAGGCCATACTCACCTGGTTTTGTCATTGGTTTCCCCACTTCCTCTTATCGATAGTCATAAAAGCTTGGCTCATCGGACTTGTGTGATGGACCATGTGTATAACCATTAGTTGCAGTAACTTGATAAGTTGGCTGATCCTCTGGCCTCATGTTTTCGGGAGTGCAGGGATAAACTTTTGCCATACCGCACTTAATTGGTGCGCCATAGCCGCTCTCACCATTCTCACACATTGGAATGAGATTATTTGGGTTGCAATCAAATACTCCAAAGAGACTTGGCTCTGCAGCCTCATTCTCTGGGAACCACCATCCATGCTCGGTGGAGATAACCCTTGGATCTATAACATCACAATAACGTGCTACTTGACGCATTTTGCCCATCTGATTTTCGATCCAAGCCCACTGTCCATTCTCGATTCCATACTTTTTAGCAGTATCTGGATGAATATCAAACATTGGATATGGATGAAGTTCACGACTGATCGTATCTGGTTGACGCCACTCAGAATGGAAGAATTCAAATGAACGCTTACCTGTCGTAAGAACTAATGGATATTCCTTAGCAAGCTCTGGAGTTGAATATGGGGATGTTGGTGGTTCCTCATAAAATGGCAGTGGATCCATGCCCCAGGCATCGAATAGAGTCGAATAGAACTCATAACGCCCAGTTGGTGTCATAAATCCTAAACCGCCGTCTGGACGAAGTAGTCCCTTCTCATACTTTTTGTAACGAAAATCGCTATAGAGCATTCCGCCATACTCATTCTCAAGTTCTTCCATAGTATAAGGAAGATTCGCGTCTTTAAGTCTCCAATTCATATAATCACGTGGAGTCTGAACCCACTCAGGCCACTTATCTGGCGCTAAGCGATGACCAAGATCGATCATAATCTGCTCATCTTCTTTGGCCTCAAAGTAGCTGGAACACTTGGTGAGTGTACGCAGCGGATCAAACCAGACTCTGATGCAATCGCGCTCGTTAGACATTGCGCATGGAAGCACGAGATCGGCACATGCAACGATAAATGGAGTCTTGAAGAGGTCTACAACACAGATGAAGTCGACCTTTTTCATAGCACGATAAATTCTTGGAGCATCCTGGCCCATGTTGGTAATTGGATTGGAGGACTGAATCCAAAGCATACGAACAGGTCTTGGCTCGCCAGTTTCGATCGCCTCAAGGATTGCATCAGATTGTGACGAAGCAGTAAATCCATACTTCTTTAGTGGATATCTATCATTACCAAGGCGGATATCAACCATATGAGGATCGACATACTCAATACCAGAGTTATATCCAAATTCGAGTCCAGCCGCCTGATCAATCAGGATATTTCCACCAGGATTGTCAATGTTACCAGTAACACCAGCTAAGCATGCAATAGCATGAGCAGTTTGGGTTCCGATCTTAGACATATCAACAGCGAGTCCCCAATGAATTGTAGAAGGAACGGACTTCGCATAAAAACGTGCAGCATCGATTATGGTCTGCTCGTCACACCAGCAAATCTCTGCAACTTTATCTGTTGGATATTCCTGAACGCGCTGAGCTAGTGCCTCATAACCATAGGTCCACTTGTCAATAAAGTCATGATCGACCAAATCCTCGTTGACGATGACATTTAACATGCCTAGCGCAAGAGCAGCGTCTGTTCCAGGACGAATTTGAATCCAATACTTGGAACGTGAAGCCATCCAAGTAAGCTGTGGATCAACTGTGATAAGCTGACTACCGCGCTTCATTGCCTCAACGATCCAATGTCCCAAAAATGCGTCAGAGTTGTTAATGACTGGATTGGTTCCCCAAACAACGATACACTCTGGGCGTTGCCACTCTGGGTCATCTTCATAACGGGTAGTTCTAAATTGCGACATATCCGCAACCCATTGATTTCCCATTAAGACATAGCAAAGAGCAGTACGTGGCAACATGCATGAGTCGCCAGATAAAAAGCAAAGTGTTAAATCAGCTCCACCAAAATTTGCATACTCATTGTGAGCAATAACCTGAGAAACATTACGTCCAGTACCGATCATTGAGACAATAGACTCTGGGCCGCTCTCCTTTTGAAACTTTCTAACTTGCTCTTCGATGATGTCATAAGCTTCATCCCAAGTGATACGCTCCCACTTATCTTCTCCACGCTCGCCAACGCGCTTCATAGGATACTTCAGGCGGCTCTCATTATTCACAACCTCATCGAGCTCAAGACAGCGCATGCAAAGACGTCCTTGCGAAAATGGACTGTTTGGATCGCCCTCTGTTTTAACAAGCTTGCCGTCCTTGTCGGTATAGAAGATAATTTGGCATCCCTCATGACAACCAGGACCTGACCACATAGTGGTTCTTGTGGCGGTTAAATCGCCCTCCTGCCATTGGAGCTGCTCTGGATACAGATCCATATTGTATTGATTGTTATATTCCACCATTCGTCTATCGTCCTCTCTTTCCCTCTTTTTTTATAATTTGATATCAAATTTCACATAGTAAAAAGAAGTGGACCTGCGACAATGCCCAGAAAACGCAGATCCACTCCTGCTTTTGCACCATCCCTGTTAAATCCCTTTAAAGCGTTTACTTTTTCCACCCAACGTAATGCTTAAAGGCTAAGCTCGATTACTATTAACTAGTTTACGGTGCAAAATCCAATATTTGATGTCTATAAATACAAAATCAAAGCTTTGTTTTGTATGAATTTCCAACAATAATCTAGCTTTAATATCTCCCTAAATCTCTTGCGATAGTATACGCGGTGCAATTCGCTGTATATACATTCTTTGGATCCAAGCAGTCTCCTAATTGGAAGAATTGCGAGGCAATGCCATTGAGTGCCTGCGCATCATCACGCAATGGAATCATGCCTAGAGCATAGATTACTGTGTCGCCCTCATATAGCTTTTGCTCTCCAATATCTGAACCTTCAGAATCCGAACCCATTGTTATAACAGATTGCAACATTCCCTGCTCGATAATTGGGCCATTTGGAGCTGGTGAGGCTGTATCGCCAACATACTCTCCCAAAACACCCTTCTCAGTAATCTCAATTGCCTTAGTAGATGTCAAAATCTCGATAGGATATCTCTTTAGTTCAACATTGATAGCCATCGAGTGAACTAGATTTCCAGAGAAGTTGAGGCTATTTGCCATCTCCATAATTTTTGGCTTTTTACCCAAAGCAGCTAAAAATAGTGCACATTCGATGCCAGATAAACCTCCACCAAGGATGATTGGATTATCCCCAATCTCATCTGCATGCATATATGCATATTCGACTGCCATAACATTTTTACCATCGATTCCAGGAATATTTGGAACAAGTTGTTTTGCACCCATTGCAGCTATGATTACATCAGGATTGATTTCGCGAGCAAGCTCCGGAGTTGCCTCCGTATTTAGACGAATCTCAATACCAGCCTTTTTAACTAAAGCAGCCTGAGAATCTAGATAATGCATAAGGTTTTGCTTGAATGGAACTTTTTGCTCACAAAGAAGAGCGCCGCCTAAACGATCGGATTTCTCAACTAAAATGACATCATGTCCACGATCTTTTGCAGTAAGTGCTGCCGTCATTCCACCAGGTCCACCACCAGCAACCAATACCTTCTTCTTATTTTTTGCAATAGGATCGCAATAGCGAACTTCACGCTCAAATCCAATCTCAGGATTAATCGCACAGCAATTGGAAAGTTTTGTGAACTGGCAAGAGAAGCATTCAAAACAACGAATGCATTTACGGATCTCATCTTCACGACCAGTCTGTGCTTTAATTGGCATGTCGGGATCGGCAAATAGTTCGCGAGCCATCATGACAACATCAGCTTGACCAGAGGCGATAATCTCATCTGCAAAAGCAGGATCAGCAATTGCGCCAACAGCAGCAACCTTGGTCTCTTTTAAAACCTTTTTAAGCTCTGCTGCATATTTGACATTACAACCATCTTCTAAAAACATTGATGGATGGGTAACTGTAAAGACGTCCTGGCTTTCGTGAGCTCCAACAGAGGCATTAACCATATCCCATTTGCCATCCAAAAGCTGCATGAATTCCTTGGCATATTCAACGTCATATCCGCCTTCAAATGCTTCTGTTGCACTGATACGCAAGTTGATTGGGAAGGCACGTCCGCACTTTTTCTTGATATTGTCTGCAATTGCAGCAACTATTCTTACGCGATTTTCTAAAGATCCTCCCCATTTATCTTTACGATTATTTGTTGGAGCTAAGAAATTATTAAAAAGCCAACCATGCCCTGCATGGACTGTAACCATTCCATAGCCACAATGCTTAGCCGCTTGAGCTGCATCTCCAAACTTTTCTATAGTCTCAAGGATGATATCCTCTGGCATTGCCTTAATCTCCATACCCATCCCATTGACTAAATCAGTTGCGCCATATATTTCATTGCCTAGACCAAAATGACTAAAGTAAGCATTTGGTCCACAATGTTGAAGCTCGATATCGGCAACTGCACCATGCCTATTGATACAAGAAGCTAGTCTAAAGTGAGGAGCTAAAGCGTGCGGATCGTCCATTCTAACTGTTAAGCCAACTGCCCCTCTTGAATTGTCTGCCATAGCACTACCAATGCTGACAGTCGCTGCACCACCCTGTGCTTTGCGCTCGTAATATGCAATGAAGTCATCACCAGGACGTGCGTTATCAGACGCATAGTACTCTAAGCCTACTGGAGCGGCAAAGATTCTATTTCTAAACTGAGTCTTTGCCAATGTAATTGGTGTAAATAATTTTTTATATTTTCCCATCTTTCAATTTTGCAGGATAAAGCTAATAAAAACCCGCATCTCCTCTCTTGTATCGCTTACAGTCCCTTTATATTTAGCTTTTAAGAAGCTTTTGCAGATGTTCATATGTAAGAATTCCCTTACCCACCCCCAGCAAAAGCTATCTTTTTTCTTCATATGGACAACGATATGTCTTTCCAGCTACTTTGTAGATCGAACGCTCGCATGGATGTATGCAATCATTTCCTGTAAACATACAGTGTGTTGTAGCAGCCTCAAAACTCAAACTTGCAGAAATATCCTTTGAGCAATGTGGACAGAGTCCAGATTTAACTAGAGCAGGAAATACTATCAGTCCACACTCTGGGCAATCAATAGATTGCTTTCTAACTCCCTTACAACGTCCGCAATTTGGATTACATACATAACATGGCATTTTTTGCCTCAATAAGTTTTACTTAAAAAACATAATACTTAAAAGAGCTCATCACTTATTTTAATGATGAGCTCTAATTTTTATCAAACTATTACTAAAGAATTTTAAAAAAAGAATAGGAATATATGTTTGTAAAATAGATTAAAGTCTGGCTCTGTTATATCCACGATGGGTTAACAGAGCCTAAAGTTTTAACTTTATCCTTGCATCTTATTTACACACCCACGACACAAGATCAAGCAATTATCTGCTGTTAGCTCAGCTGTAGGATCAATTACGAAAGCCTCCCAGCCTGCAGCATTTGCGCCACCCTGCATCATATATATGCAACGATGTCCA
>CAZLCK010000034.1:0-15557 GCA_964558235.1 uncultured Coriobacteriaceae bacterium | reverse complement strand
TAAAATCAGAACTTACGATTGTTAATAAAGACGAAATTTAGATAAGAGAACGCCATATGCAAGAAAAAATCGAGCAGCTAAAAGAATGGATTGATAAGAGTCGCTACCTTGTTTTCTTCGGTGGCGCTGGAGTTTCAACCGAAAGTGGAATTCCAGATTTTAGAGGCTCGCACGGACTCTACAAGCAAAAACGTGATATACCTTTAGAGACCATTTTGTCGCATGACTATTTTTTGGCACATCCTGATAAGTTCTATGAATTTTCGCGCGAGTCGAGCAAATGGAATAGCAGTATGGAACCCAACCGAGCACACATCCGCTTAGCGCAGCTGGAGCAAGAAGGCAAGCTTAAAGCTGTTATTACCCAAAATGCAGATGGACTACATCAAAAAGCCGGAAGTAAAAATGTGCTTGAGTTGCACGGAAATGCTAACCGCTTCTATTGCATGGAATGTGGTAAAGACTATCCACTTGAAAAGGTAATTAATAGCAGTGATGTTCCCTATTGCGAGTGCGGTGGACTGGTTAGACCCGCAGTGGTTTTATTTGGCGAGGCCTTAGATACGCAAGTGCTAGAAAGTGCTTTAGACGCTGTTCGTAAAGCTGATGTTTTTATTGTGGCAGGGACATCTCTTATGGTCTATCCGGCGGCAAGTCTGCTTGACTACTATATTGGAGATCGTTTGGTATTAATCAATGAGAGCTCAACACCTTATGATGGCAGGGCTGATTTGATCATCAATGAGAAGATTGGAGAGGTTTTCGCCAACTAATAGCAAGGAGTGAGCTCGCACTTAACTGTTACGCGGTAGTAAACACCTTTGCCATAATCTTCCATCCGCTTTCATCTTTCTTAAGCGCATGAAAATCGATGTAGTTCGAACCATGATAATTCTCTAAAGTAATACGAATCACAGCAATATCATTAACAACATCCAAGATATCTACCTGTGCTTTGGAATCTGTGACTCCAGCCTCATCTACACCATCAAATAGAGTCTGAATTGGCTCGCCATTAATAGTTGCACTTGTATGAAATGCCGGCTTCATTAGACTTCCATCGCCTTGTGCGCATCCGTCTATGTAAAGCTGTGCCGCATCTAAAATATCTAGATGGTCACTAATTGTTGCGTTACTCATTTTTATTGCCTCACTTTCTAACACTATTCATTTAACAAATCGAATTTATAATAGAATTACATATAGAAATAGTACGCACATCGATGTGCGATACTTACGCTGAATCAATATACTTACCTTTTGGAGAGTGTTATATGAGCATAGAGTGCATTTCAGATTCTAACTTAGAAGATACTGGTTTTAGCTACACGATCTCTTTGATCCAGGGCAAATATAAAATGGTCATTTTGTACGCTTTGATGGGATTTGGTGTTGTTCGCTTTAACGAGCTGAAAAAATATATCAAAACTATTTCATATAAAACTTTGAGTAGCACCTTAAAGGAGCTTGAAGCTGACGGTCTTGTCCACCGCGAAGAATATCCGCAAATTCCACCTAAAGTTGAATACAGCCTAACGGAGCGCGGAAAATCACTAATACCTATTTTGGACAGCATGTGCGACTGGGGCGAAAAGAATAGACTCTAACGAATATTCAAGGCGCGTATCGTTTATCTTTCATTTACTTCCAGGACGAGCTTCACTACACCACTAGAAGGACAAGCCTCGCTACATCACTAGGCCACATGACATCATATTCAGGTCTGATAAGCAACCTGCAAGGATAACAAGATGCGTCTTAATTTAAGCACGAAATAGTGGGTTTTATGCTAGTAGCTGGAATTTTCTTGTCCTCCTATTCTCACTTAACAGCCAAAACAGGATTTAAAAAGAATAAATAGATTACTTTACGTTTTTTATTGAGATAAAAGGGTATGTCTAAAGTACAATTGTGCCTATTGTTCATCTGAAAGAAACAATGTGTCTACAAGCTAGAGTTTTCAGGAGAGGAGCAAAATAGATGTACAAAATCCTCGAGAAGACACAATTCTCTGAGAAAGTGTTTAAGTTTCGTGTCGAAGCACCTCAAATTGCCAAGCACGCACAAGCTGGTCAGTTTTTGATGGTACGCGCTAATGAAACAGGTGAACGTGTACCTTTTACCTTTGCAGATTGGAATGCGGATGAGGGTTGGTTCGAGTTTATCTTTATGGTAGTTGGCAAAACCACAGAAATGCTAGCTACTTACGAAGCTGGGGATATGATCCAAAATATCACTGGCCCACTAGGCCATCCTACAGAAATGGAAGAGGGCACATGGTGTGTTATAGGTGGAGGCGTAGGTCTAGCTATAGCTTACCCTGTCACACGTCAGCTTAAGGACACCGGTCATGAAGTACATGCCATTATGGGAGCTCGCACTAAAGACCTGCTCCTGCTTGAGGATCAATTTCGCTCAATCCTAGATGACGATCATATCCACATCACAACAGATGATGGCTCATATGGTGAAAAGGGTGTTGTAACTGCTCCACTTGAAAGGTTGCTTGAAGCTAAAGCTATAGATCACATTTTCTGTGTAGGGCCTGTGCCTATGATGAGTTTTTCTGCCCTCACTGCTGAAAAATACAATACGCCAATCATCGCATCGCTTAACCCAATTATGGTAGATGGTACCGGTATGTGTGGTTGCTGCCGAGTTGAAGTCGATGGCCAAACAAAGTTTGCGTGCGTTGATGGTCCAGATTTTGATGCTACTAAAGTTAATTGGAATGACCTACGTATACGTCAGGCTACATATCGTGCCGAAGAAGGTCAGTCTCTAGAAATCTATAGGGAGGCGAGGTGCGCATGCCACAAGTAAACGGTCGCTTTGTTCCAGATATGAAGTCTCCACGTACACCAGATCGCGTGGAGCCAGCGGACGAACGCGTTAAAGATTTCCGCCCAGTTGATAAGGGATTTACTAAGGAGATGGCATTAGCCGAAGCCGAGCGTTGCATAGATTGCAAAAAGCCACTTTGTGTTGATGGCTGTCCTGTTAACATCAACATCCCAAAATTTATTGCGAAAATTCGTGAGGAAAAATTTGGAGAGGCACTCGACATTATCCGCGAAGATTCGATGCTTCCTGCAATTTGTGGTCGTGTTTGCCCTCAAGAAACCCAATGTGAAGAGAGATGTATACGCGGAAAGAAAAGTGAGCCAGTTGCCATAGGCCAACTCGAACGCTTTTTAGGCGATCAGCCCGAACTTGGTTCTGCACCTAAAACTGCGCCTAAATGTGGTAAGAAAGTTGCAATTATAGGCTCTGGCCCTTCTGGAATAACATGTGCGTGCGAGCTTGCTCGTAACGGCTTTGACGTGACTGTATTTGAAGCGTTTTTTACTGGTGGCGGCGTGTTAGTTTATGGCATTCCTGAGTTTCGCTTGCCAAAGGATGTAGTCAAACGCGAGATCGACGGTCTTGAAGAACTTGGTGTTAAATTTGAATATAACTCCGTTGTTGGCCGTATTACAAACGCTGATGAACTTTTTGAAATGGGTTTTGAAGCTATCTATATCGCTACTGGTGCTGGTCTGCCTAAGCTTCTCAATATTCCGGGCGAAAATCTCCCAAATGTCTTCTTTGCTAATGAATATCTCACGCGTGTTAATCTCATGAAGGCCAACCGATTCCCTGAGTACGATACACCTACTAAGAAGGGCAAACGTGTCGTGGTTTTTGGCGGCGGTAATGTTGCTATGGATGCTGTGCGTACAGCTAAGCGTCTTGGCGCTGAGCATGCCACTATTTGTTATCGACGCACTGAGGCGGAGATGCCTGCTCGTCGTGCTGAGCTTCACCATGCTAAAGCTGAAGGCGTTGAAGTACGTGAACTTATTGGACCACTCGAGTTTTTGCCTGGAGAAAACGGAGCTGTAGCTGCAGTGCGCGTTCAAAAGATGGAACTTGGTGAGCCAGATGAGTCAGGTCGTCGTCGCCCGGTGCCAATTGAAGGCGCTATCGAAGAGATTCCCTGTGATGTAGCGATCTCTGCTATCGGTACTAATGCCAATCCTTTTGCCAAAATGATTGCTGATATCGAACTCAATAAATGGGGCTATATCGTCACAGATGAAGACGGTCGCACATCGGATCCTCGTATCTGGGCTGGCGGAGATATCGTCACTGGTGCAGCAACAGTTATCCTAGCCATGGGTGCTGGTAAGTCAGCTGCAGCAAGTATAACCAAGGCGCTTATTGGATAAGTAAATTTTACGTGAACTCAAAAGATGACCGTAGTGATGCAAAATCTTTCTTAAGGCATCACTGCGGTCAAACTTTTATAGCCATATATAGACCTCTAATATGAGCAGAGCGCTGTCAAGAGCAAAAGGTTGGCTAAACCTCAACATCAAACAGAGACCACAGGAGTAACAATCGATTTTAGTCTCTCTAAGAAAAAATGATGGAATAGAGCGATAGCGCGACCTGTTCCTATTACAGCAAGCACGGTTCCAATTCCAATACCTACGAGCTGTCCAGCAAAGACTAACCCAAGGGTTATCGAAATGCAGATACTAACAAGATCAATACAATTCTTGGTAAAACCAACGCTTTTTCCCCAGGTGTCGGAGATAGCCTGGACAATCCCATCACCAGGATTTGGAACTAATCTCATATCGAGCGACATCGCAGCACCAACCCCGGTTATACATATTGCAAAGATGAGGACAAGGATACGACCTGCTAATGTGCCTAGAAAAACTTCTTCCATTCCAGTTGAAAAGTCAGGAATAAAATCAGAAAGCAGATTTAAAAATCTAGTAAAAACAACGCTGAGTGGCAACTGAAGCGCATCTTTGATAAGAGTCGCTCTAAGCGAAAATACTTTGTTATCCTCAGAGTTCTTTTTCCATATTCTGATATGAAGCAACATCTGAATGACAACAAAAAGCGCATAAACAATAAAGAGCATATCTCCAAAGTTTAGGTGCCATATCTCAGATATCGCATATGGAACTGAGATTATAGCAGCTACCCCTAGGCCGGCTTTGGTGTTCAATGTAAGCCCCGCAGCAAGCAACACTAGCCCTGCGACATAGATTGCCCATCGTTTAACAACGCGCGACCTGTCCAATCTTCATGCACCTCTTTCCTTTGCTTATTAGAGTATAAAACAGCAAAAGTACAAAACATGAAAGACTAGATTATCCCTCGGAGAACGAAGATTTTACCTAAATATTCATAAGCTTGTGAGCTCATCAATTTAAAGGTTTCACGTACTATTTATCTTCATTGATAGGAAAATACAAAATATTATTAGGATCAATTGAGATTGATATCTGATCTCCTGTTTGTTTTTGACTATCCTTGTCGAGAATGCAATGAAGCTCTACATCTTCTATTTTTATTGTCGCAAGAACATAATCTCCCTGATATTGGACAGAGCCTATTATCCCGTTAATTCCATCAGCGTTTTCTCGTAAAGCAGTTGTCCGTATTATTGCTTTATAAGATCCTTCTGCACAAGATGTCTTAATTGCAAGTTTGCCTGATCTAAAAATGCCTTCTCGTACAATTCCATTAACTACATCTCCATCAGAGAAATACATTGCTGCCTCCAATGTCTTCGGCTTGTGATATATCTCAGCTGGAGTTCCAATTTGAATTAAATTGCCACGGTCCATAAGTCCTATACGATCAGACATTGCAAGAGCTTCTTTTTGATCATGAGTGACCATAACTGTGGTGATATTCATTTCAACTTGTAACTTTTTAACTAAAACTCGCATATCACCACGAAGATTTTCATCAAGAGCAGAAAAAGGTTCATCCAATAAAAGCATCCGCGGGTTTGCAGCTAAAGCTCTTGCAAGAGCAATACGTTGAGCTTGTCCGCCAGAAAGCTGATGAACCCTTCTATCGGCAAAACCACTCATCTGTACCATATCCAGATATCTTTTAGCTATTTCAATTCGCTCTTTTTTAGAAACACCTTGGTTTCTAAGAGCAAAACTCACGTTTTCACCAACAGTCATATTTGCGAATAATCTCTGATCTTGAAATACAATAACAGTTCCTCGTTTTTGCGGAGCAAGCATCAAAAGGTCAATATCATCAAAAAAAATATTGCCGTTTTTTGCCTCCAGTAATCCTGCTATCGTTTTTAATAAAGTTGTCTTCCCGCATCCAGACGCTCCAAGTAATGAAAAAAATTCACCACTTTTCACCTCCAGATCTATCCCATAAAGTATCTGCTTATTACCTATAAAAACATCAAGATCCTCAACGCATAGACCCATCTAGTTCACCTACAAATCTCTTGCATCGGATTTTTTACATCAGATATTGCTCTTGCTTTTTTGTGATTCTTCTTGCAAGCCATTCAAGAACAAGGAAGAATACAAAAGCAAAGCCAACATATGCCACAGAATAGGCAGCTGCTAGATTAGTGTTTGCGCCCGATATCAGTGGCACTACAGCAATTGCAAAGGTTTCAACACGCCCAGCGCCAATCAATAGTGTTAAAAAGTAATCGCTAAATGAAGCTGTAAAAGCCATACACATAGCTGACACAATTGAAGGAATTAGTTGTCTAAATGACACTTGAAAATAGGCTTTGAATGGCGAAGATCCTAAAACAATAGCCTGCTGTGTATATTTAACCCCGAGTAGTTTTGTTGCATTGATGATTATCTTTATTGCATACGGCATTGAAATTATAGTTTGGGCAATGATAACACCAAAATAAGTTCCGCTAATTCCTAGTCGCAAAAAGAGAATGTGTACACCAATTCCCATAACCACAGAGGGAACAATACAGGGAAGGTAGATAAGAAAATCGACAAGATTTTTACCTGGAAAATCATAAAAAACCATTGCCTGAGCAGTTAATGTGCCTATTACTGCACAAAGGATACACACACAACCCGTAACACATATTGATGTTAAAACAACTTCTGTAAAATTGGTGCTTCCAAATAACATTGTAATGTAGCCGTTAAATGTCCATGCATCTGGAATAACTTCTGGATATGTCCAATTTAAATTAAAACTCCATATCAAAATAACTGCTAACGGAAACAACATAGCTATAACAGCTATTACAACAAAAAAGCGCATAACTGGGTGATGGTCTTTTTTATATCTTTTAACTACCATGACACACCCAGTCTTTTTCTATCGCGTGTATCCCAAATATGTATGATCAACACAACAACTACCGCGATAACAAGCATTACCACATTAATTGCCATAGCTATTGGTCGATGAGTTGCAAAGCTATAATTCGTATATTCAATGTAAGCATGCACTGGTAAGAGCTTGCTTATACTCGAGCCAACTAAAAGTGGAACCTCATAATTTCCAAAAGCTATAACAAAGCAAAAAATAAAAGCATTTCGTATTGTTGGCATGCAGTAAGGTAATACTATTTTTCTAAAACTAAACCACTGCGATGCACCTAGATTTAAAGCAGCCTCACCCATACTTGTGCTAATTCGTTTCATCGTATCAACCACCATATAAATAAAGTAGGAGGATAGATGAAAAGTAAATACCAAAACCACACCTATGGAATTGGGATAGTAAAGCACTTGGCTAAACAAATCAGAAGCGCCCTCAATGCCTAGAGCCATCATCACACGTGGAATAAAACCTGTGGATGCAGCTAGAGTAACGACGCATAGACTGCAGACCGAAAACGGTACTAACATGGGCAATTTTGTAATCTGATTTAATAGTCCTTTTCCGTCTAACGCTGTAACGATACACCAAGCTAACAAGACTCCAACTACAGCTGTTATTAAAGCGGAAATAAAAGAAACTACTATGCTTCTGTATAACTCTTCAACAAAAACACTTGATGTAAACAAATTTATAAAATATTCAAAAGTAAAATCATCATTGCCATATTCAGGCATATAACCGAAGCTTTGAATAATGCTTGTTATAAGACTGATTGCAAGAATTGCAAACAAGATAATTAAAGGCAAAAGCAAAACAAATGGCTTTAATTGTCTTGTTACTCTATGCACACGCACAGATACACCTTTCTAGACAAACCTAAACAAACGGGCGCTTCTCAATCAAATAAAAGAAGCGCCCGTTTTTAACTTATTATTCGTTGTATTGTCCTGCGACTTCGTTGTTCCAGATTTCAACTAACATGTCGCTCATCCATGCTGGAAATGAATCGACCTTCGTTGCTGAAGCGACTTCTTCTTGTGAAATGCTTCCAACACCAACATCGATTGCATCTGCAATTTCTTTCTCTTCATCACTTAGTTTGTCGTAATCAATCGCAGGAGGATATCCAGTCTCAGCGAGCATCGCATATCCAAGTTCAGGAGTCAAAAGAGCATTTGCTACTACGATAGCTCCAGCAACGTTGGAACAGTTATAGGGCATACATAGAAGTCCGTCCCATGACTCTACCATTCCACTATCAAAGTAGAAGGCTTCAGCTGTATCGGCAAAGGTACCATCTGCAACATGAGCACCAACAGAATAAGGAGTCCAATCTATAGTTACACCTATCTCACCATTAGCAAACATCTGAAGTTGTTGCGAAGGACTTGATGGGTAGGATTGTCCTTCATTCCATAGATAAGGATTTAATTCACGGAGAAATTCAAGTCCAGGCTCCATTGCTTCTTTAACTTCATCGTATGTTGAATTTTCATCAAGATCGGCATACCAATCCTCACCTAAATAATCGACAAGAAGCATCCAAACAAAACATTTACCATAAGAATTGTCAATTGTGGGATAGGTGATAAATCCTTCGTATTCTTGGCACCATTCTAAAAATTCTTCTGCACTACTAGGCACCCAAGAAGTAGTTGCACTATCGTGAATCAACACAAACTGTGTTGGATCCCAAGGAACTGCAAAACCATCATTATCAACACCGGAAAATGTAGTTAAAACAGGACAATCATCTGCGACATAATTAGCTACATTGGGAACATACTCAAGAAAATTTTCATATAAAAGGTCATTCTCTTTCATACTTGCAAACTGAAAAGAGCCCAACCACAACAAATCCGTTGCACCATCTCCAAGTTCTACACCAGCCTGCTTTTCGTCGCTAACCATAGTGACGACATCGTCTGTTGTTGGCATTCCAACCCACTCAAAAACAATGTCGTAGTTTTCTAACATATAATCTGCGACTGTTCCCTCCATATACTGGTTAAATGTCTCGTCAGCACCATATCCATAAAAAGTAACGGTAGTACCCCGTGCTGCTTCAACAACAGCATCCCAATCGCTCAAGTCAAGTTCAGATGATGTATCTGAACTATCAGACGAAGAGCATCCTGCAACTCCAAACACAGTTAAAGCAAGTAAAACACTTAAAAAACACGACAGTACTTTCTTTTTCATCTAGATTCACCTCTAATCTACTTTTTCTAATTTAGAATTTTCAATCCTTGTTTGCATGTCAATCCAAAAGCACGCCACTGTAAGCTGTAACTAAATCTGCTGCTATATATCTGATTGGATTGCATGTGAGATTACCTTCCATGCGAACCCTTGTGCATCCTCCTTGACAAAGTGGTAATACATTGCATGAATGACATTGTTCGTAATCTAGTGGATTCTCATTTCCTAAACGCGCAATTAATTTTTGATTTATCCATCTTTTTTCGGGACTTTCTGTCACATTAAAGAGGACGTATTCATCTATACCCACAAGGCTGCTGCAGTAATATGCATTACCTAACTCATCAATGTTGTACTCTCTATCAACTGTCGTTGAACAATGCACAGGTAATGGTCGTAAAATACGTTGAAAATCTTCAGCCGTAGGATTTCTATTTAAAAATTCTTGTAGAACATATCGAGCATGTTCTTGTGGACTCATCATATCTATTTCGATATTTCCATGGCATTTTTCTTGAAAACCTGTCATATCGCGCATTTTATTCAGACGTACTCCAACGTTGTCTTTTGCAGCCATTTCACTAGCAAGCTCTAAACAACTATCTATATTGCCTTTATGAGTTACACATCTAAAATCAATGCACATGCCACAATCTAAACATCCATTGATGTTCTCTTTTATAATTTCGTAACTTGGTTTGCCATTTTTTGATCTGCGAGTGAGCTCGTGTACTTCTCCAATGCCATCCATAGTGGCCATTACGCACCATACTTTGCAACGAGTAAGAATTTCACGAGTTTTTCCATTTAGTAAATACCCATTAGTGATAATAGAGGCAAAGTATTCAATATTCTTTTCATTGCAAAAAGTAATAAAGTGTTCACTTAAACGTTCGATGATATCCAAGCACAGCAAAGGTTCTCCACCGTACCAAACAATTTTGAGCTCTTTATAAGGCTCTTTTTCAAATTCATCTTTAACAAATTTGATAACTGCGTCTTGGACTTGAGCATTCATACGACCTTTTCGTTTGTACTCATAGCAATACACGCAGTCGAAATTGCAATCGAGAGTAGGAAGAATATAGAGCTCGAAAACTCTGCTGTTAAATTTAACTCGCTCAAATTGATATCGCAGTATCTCAGCCTCTAATTCTGGATCTTTTAGAGCAAAGCCAGCTTGGACAAGTTCATTTATAAACTCAGCATTATGCGTATCATTTGGCTCAATCACATCCAGATTTTTGTAGATATCAAATTCTTTTGGACTAAGAATAGCCATACTACTCGACATAGTATTAAAGATTGCAATATCTTTTCCATTGGCAGCAGGAGCTACAACATTGTAGTACGAAGGTTTCACTCTAGTACTCCTTCCGCCACGCTAGCTTTATAGAGCGCCAAAACAAAATCTTCGATTGTGTAGGTAAATGTTTGACACCTGCAATTTTCTCCTCGTCGATAAAAATCTCCCCCCTCGATTTCGTTATTGCGAAAACAGCAGCCATTGCATATGGGATATAAGCGACAAGTTCTGCAACCTTTCCTTTTTGCTGGATTTTCATTTGCAAAATACAAAAGGCGTGGCCAGTTAATGTTTCTTGATTCAGTTGGATCGCAGATATTAAAAAGTGCATGCGTTTGAGGTTTGTCAACATCTACTATACATTTGTAAACATAACCAAGTTCGTCTATAACAAAAAAGCGATCCATAGAGCATCCGCAATAGTGATGAATTGGTTTCAATCTTTCTGCAAGTCTTTCAGCAGAAGGCTTTTCTAGCATGAAATATTCGAAGGTAAATCTGTCAATATCCTTAGCTTCTAAATAATTGAACATTGGCTTTTGTTCATCGTGCTCATTTGAAAAATATAGATCGCCATTATAATCAGCTTTTCGAAAAGGTGTGTGAAAATAGATGTTTTCTCTAGGTCCTAGATCGGCTGCGACTTCAAGGCAACTGTTGTAATTGTTATGATCTACAACAAACTCTACATGCGTATATATGCCAGATTCTGCGAGTCTGATAGTGTTCTCTAAAACAGTTTGATAGGTGCTATCTTGAGTGATGCAAATTCTATCTTTGTCGTGACACTCACCTTTACCTCCAAAGGAGACCTGCACTGATGTGATACGACATTGTTTGAATAATTCTATTGCCTTTTCATCTGCTAAAAGGCCATTAGTCATAAGGCTTGCCTGGTAAATGACTTCATGAGAATCACAAAAATCTATAAAAGCTTTGCTTAGAGATTTAATAACCTTAGGCTCTAATAATGGCTCCCCTCCATACCACACAATGCGCAGCTGTTTAAAAGGTTTTTCTTCGTAATTTTCGATAAGAAAACGAATAAGAGCATCCTGAACTTCTTTTGACATATATCCAGGGCGCTTCTTTTCGTAACAATATGGACATCTAAAATTACAGTCGAGAGTAGGACAAATTGTTAACTCAAAATACCTGCTGTTATGCTTGTATTTTTCGAATTCATACTCAAGCCAATTTGCCTCTTCTTCGGGATCTTCAACAATAAAGTTTTGCTCTGCAAGCGCTTGCACAAAATCTGAGTCTATGCCCTCTATTTCCCCATTTGTAATATTGTCGTACTCTTGACGTTCTTCCCCACTTAGAACAGCAAGAGTTTGATAGTGAGTATTGTAAATAACGTATGAACTGCAATCTATTGGAACCAGCACATTGTAATAAGAAGGTTTCATTATTTTTTATTAGAGCTATCTGTTGTTGATTCGGTTTTTTCTAAAGGCTTACGTTCATCTGGTTCGATGCTGCCGCCACAAGCTCTAAATTCATATTTTTCTGTATCAAGATTTTTATAAGTAACCTTTTTTGTACTTTTAATTACTTTCATCACAAATCTCTTCCTCTTATTCCTTTCAATGTCTATTTATTTGCGAGCAATCCAATCGTTTGCACGAATAGGTAATAAATACAAAAAAATCGAAAACCTATACAGACAACGCCAATATGGATTAAATCTTAAATGATTATAATTCCTGAAAAAAATAATTGCAATATACAATTATTTGAATAGATCTAATAGTTGTAATACGCAGTATAGCAAAATAACTAAGATTCACAAATCAAACTAAGCTAAGGTTTTAAGCTATAAACTCCCGCGACAGATATAACCATTGAAGAAAATGGAGATAACTCATTGTCATCTTGGGGATTTCTTCACTCATTTTTTGCTTAAATTCATCCATTACAAGATATTCAAAAGCAAAAAAGTAGCAAAAAATATAGTTATAAAGTCATAAAAATAGCTAAAACACAATCCTTACAATCTATATCTTTAAAACAAGATATTATGAATTAGAAATATAAATCTTATTTATTAAATTGGATCGATTATCTATGAGCGAAGTTTCAAATATGACACAAGATCAATCTAGTGTTTCTGACAGTCACATCGATCTTCCGCAACTAGATTTCCATTGGCCACGATATGACGAGCTACCCGACAAGCTTATGTTCTTAGATGAGATAGTGGAGTTTATTGGACAAGTTCATGCATGTATTCCAATCAGTGCCAGAAATGGTAAGAAATTCACTACAGCTATGGCCAGCAATTATATTAAGTCAGGACTAACCGATCCTCCAATTGGCAAGCGTTACACTCGTGATCATATGTGTCTAATATTTTTTGCTTCATCACTTAAAATGGTCTACACTGCCGAGCAGGTTATAGCGCTTTCAAAAAGGCTGTTTAGAGATAGACCAATCGCTGAGGTAAATGACGAATTTGCTGTGTGTGTAGAACACGCAATCAAAAGTATTTCGGCCACTCTTGCTCCAGGAGAGTGTAAACACGAAATCGGAAATTCATCTGATCCACTACTAGATGTTGTTGCTTATGCCTTTGCTTCTCACGCAATATCACTGATGGCACTAATTTAATAGTTCCACTTTAAATTAATGCCGATAAAACCCCTTGCTTTAGCTAATGGGAAAACAGCGGTAAGTTTAGAAACTTACTATCCTAAATAGCACTCTTTCGCTCTAGAGAAATGTTAATGCTACAAAGAGCACAAAAAGTAGGGCTATAGCGCAAAAAGTACTCATGTAAAGGAATCTTGACAAGAGATTAATCTATATCAATATGTAATGTCAGTTCCTTTTGATGGCAGACTCCCATAAGGTTTGCAACAATTTTCCTACGAAAAAAGTCGTGTCAGAGATGCAAGATTGGAGGATAAAAAATTGGAGGCAGGAAAGATAATACGTGACTTACGAATTCGATCAGGAATGTCACAAGAAGACCTTGCTGAACGTATTTATGTGAGTCGTCAAACTATCAGTTCCTGGGAAAACGACAAAACTTATCCCGACCTTCAAAGCCTGCTTCTTCTCTCTGAGGTATTTAACACGGCCATAGATAAAATCGTAGGAAAGGATGTGCAAACCATGACCAAAAACATCGATCGTGAAGTAAAAAACCTCAATCGAGCAGCAATTTTGATGATCTGTTTTATGCTGCTTATGCTTGCCAGTTTAGCTTGGCTTGCGGCTCAGATTCTGATATGGGAATGGCCATTGCCTCAGCTTGTACCAACTATCATACTCAGCGTAATATTTGCCACTGCAAGTTTTATAGCTGCAGGATGGGCTGAAAAAATCAAAAAGGACAATAATCTTAGTACATACCGCGAGATTGCAGCTTTTATAAAAGATAAACAACCTATAGACAAAGATTAGTCTGTACTTGTGAGTTCTTCCATTTGATCTAACAGATCTGCAAAGATCTCCAACGCATCCTCAACAGGTTTTGGACTAGACATATCTACGCCTGCGCCTTTAAGAAGGGAGATTGGATCTTTAGAACATCCTGAGGACAAAAATTCCAAATAGTCTTCGACTGCTCCTTTTTGTCCAGACAAAATCCTATTAGACAAAGCCATAGCAGCAGAAAATCCTGTCGCATATTGATAAACATAGAAATTGTAATAAAAATGAGGAATTCTCGCCCACTCTTTTGCAATATTGTCATCAAGGATGATGTTATCGCCAAAATACTTCTCGTTAAGTGCTCTATAAGCCACACAGAGTGAATCTGCGGTCAAAGCCTCGCCACGAGCGTTCATCTCGCTGATCTCAAGTTCAAACTCAGCAAACATCGTCTGTCTATAGAGAGTTCCTCTAAATTGCTCCAAAAAATGATTGAGCAGATAGGCCTTTTCGCGCCTATAATCTGCCTCATCTCGACCATTTTTAAGCGATTCATCACACTTCTTCAGAAAATACTGCATTAAAAGCGCCTCATTAACAGTAGAAGCAACTTCTGCAACAAAAATCACATAATCCGAGTAGCAAACGGGCTGATTCTCACAGGATAGATAAGTATGCATCGAGTGACCCATCTCATGAATCAACGTAAAGACATCGTCGAGCTTACCTTGATAATTTAGTAGCATGTAAGGATGCACACCATATCCACCAGACGAATATGCACCGCTTCTCTTACCTGGAGTTTCATACACATCTATCCAACGCTCTGAGATAGCACGTCGTACGACCTTAAGATAATCCTCACCAAATGGCTCTAGTGCCTCTAGGATAATCTCGCAAGCCTCTTCATAGCTAAAGTGAATGTCCAAGTCTTCAACTATAGGCGCATAGAGATCATAAAATCTTAGCTCATCAACATTAAGCATCTTCTTTCGTAAATCAATGTAGCGATACATCTGATCAAGATGCTTATGTAGTGTCTCGATTAGGTTTGTATAGACTTCAACTGGAATCTCATTAGCAAATAAGGCCTTCTCCAAACTCGAATCATACCTGCGAGCTCTAGAAAAAAATGCGAGCTGTTTAACCTGTGCGTTCAAAGTAGCAGCAAGCGTATTTATAAGAGAGCCATAGCCTCCATATAGCGAGTTGTAAGCGGACTCACGAAGAACTCTATCAGTGGAGTTCATCAAAGGAATGTAAGAGCCCTGTGTAACCTTTTTTGCCTCGCCATTAGAATCGATGGCGTCATCAAAAGTAAGATCAGCATCGTTTGCCATCGAAAAAATATCACCTGGAGCAATGGACATCTCGCCTGCTGATGCCAATAACATCTCGCAATCAGCTGATAAAACATGCTCTTTTAGCCTAAAAGTTCTATCAAGCATTGTCTTGTAGAGTTTGAGTTGAGGACACTGCTCATAAAAAGCTTGCATCGTATTGTCATCGATGCTGATAAGCTCAGTTGCAAACC
>CAZLCK010000033.1:0-15574 GCA_964558235.1 uncultured Coriobacteriaceae bacterium | reverse complement strand
GTCAAAGATGGTCGAGTCATTGGAGAGGGCTATCATCAAAAGTATGGTGAGCCTCATGCTGAGAGAAATGCTCTAGCAGATGCTCGTAGTGCTGGAGAAGATCCATCAGGTGCGACGATCTATGTCTCTTTGGAACCGTGCTGTCACTATGGAAAAACACCACCATGCACTGAGGCTTTGATTGAAGCTGGGATTTCGCGTGTTGTTATTGGCTCGAGCGATCCAAATCCTCTAGTTGCAGGCAATGGTATCGAGATCTTGCGTGATCACGGCATTACAGTCGATGGAAATGTCTGTGAAAAAGCCGCACTTGCATTGAATGAACCATTTTTTCACTATATGCAGACTGGACGTCCACTAGTTGTTCTCAAATATGCAATGACAATAGATGGAAAAATCGCTACACGAACTGGACTTTCAAGATGGATTACAGGCGAGCAGGCTCGCGCAAAAGCACATCTAGATCGCCTGAGATATTCTGCGATTATGGTCGGAATAGGAACAGTTAGGACAGACGATCCGCTTTTGACATGTCGCGTGGAAAATGGTCGTAATCCACTGCGTGTAATCTGCGATAGCTCGCTTTCGATTGAAATGTCAACACAAATTGTAAAAACTGCTAAAGATGTACCCACAGTGATAGCCACATGCGCAAACCCGGCCGAAGTTTCATCTAAAGCTCAGGAACTTGAAGCTGCTGGATGTGAAGTTTGGTGGATTCCAGCCGATCAAGCTAGTGGCAAGGTCGATCTTAATACCTTGATAGCCAGACTTGGTCAACACAATATCGATAGCGTTATGGTTGAGGGTGGTGCAACTCTATCAGCGAGTGTGCTACAGAGCAAGATTGTAGACAAAATCCAAGCTTATATTGCTCCCAAGGTATTTGGCGGATGTGAGGCGCCTGGTCCAATCGGAGGACTTGGTGTAAAAAGCCCACAGGAGGCAATAGAGATCGTAGATCTTTTGATAGAACAATTTGGCGATGATTATTTATTGGAGGGTGGTGTTAAGTATTGTTCACCGGAATAGTCGAGGAGATGGGGACTATTCGCTCCATATCAAAAAGTTCAGCAAGCGCAATTTTGGAGATAGAAGGAAGTGTAATCTTTTCCGATCTCAAAGTCGGAGATAGTGTTTGTGTTAACGGTGTGTGTTTGACAGTTACCTCTTTTAAGCGCGGGCTTGCAAACGGCCATGGAGCCTTTAAAGCAGATGTCATGCATGAAACGCTTGATCGTTCATCTTTGGGAAGTCTTGGCGTTGGCGGGAGAGTCAATCTTGAACGTGCAATGGCTGCAAATGGGCGTTTTGGGGGACACATCGTTTCGGGTCATATCGACGGCACGGGTGTGGTCTCGTCGATAAAAAAAGACTCAAATGCTACGTGGTATGAGATTAGTTGCTCACCAAATATTATGAGATATATCGTGGAGAAAGGCTCAATAGCAATCGATGGTATCAGCTTAACCGTTGCACGTGTTGCGCAGAGCAGTTTTTCTGTCTCGATAATCCCACATACATCAGCTGAGACAACGCTCTCTACAAAAAAGATCGGTGATGTTGTCAATCTTGAAAATGACATTATTGGAAAGTATGTAGAGAGACTTTTGATTTTTGAAAACAGCTCAGAAAGCGATATTTTGAAGGGCTCAGAAGAAATTGCTAGCTCTCAAAATATTCAATCTGGCGGAATAACCGAGGATTTTTTAGCTCAAAATGGCTTTATTTAATCGAAAGGTAAGGGCATAAGACGATGGAAGGATATAGCACAATCGAAGAGGCGCTTGAGGCTCTGAGAAATGGCGAGATTATCTTGGTTTCAGACGATCCTGACAGGGAAAATGAGGGTGACATGATCTGTGCTGCAAAGTTTGCAACCACAGAAAATGTCAATTTCATGGCTGTTCATGCAAAGGGTTTAATCTGCATGCCTATGGGTGAGAGCTTGATTAAAAAACTCGCATTGCCACAGATGGTTTACCAAAATACCGACAACCACGAGACGGCCTTTACTGTTTCTATCGATCATGTAAGCACAGGCACTGGTATCTCGGCTGAGGAGCGAGGAATTACTGCTCGCATGTGTGTTGATCCAGATGCAAAACCAGAGGATTTTCGTCGTCCCGGACATATGTTTCCGTTGCTAGCACGCAAAAATGGCATCTTTGAGCGCAGAGGGCATACTGAAGCTACTGTAGATTTGCTGCGTTTGGCTGGTCTTGAAGAGTGCGGTTTATGCTGTGAGATAATGCGCGATGACGGCACTATGATGCTCGGCGAGGAGCTCATGGAGCTCTCAAAGAAGTTTGGCCTTCGCTACATCACAATCGAAGAGCTAATTAGGTATCGAAAGACTCACGACAAGTTAGTCGAGCGTAAAGCTATTACAAAAATGCCCACCAAATATGGTGACTTTGCTGCCTACGGTTATGTAAACAGACTTAATGGAGAGCACCATGTTGCACTCGTTAAGGGAGACATAGGGGACGGCGAGAATATTTTGTGCCGTGTTCATTCGGAGTGTTTAACAGGGGATGCTTTTGGATCGTTGCGCTGTGATTGTGGACAACAGTTAGCATCTGCAATGGCTCAGATCAATCAAGAGGGTAGAGGAGTTTTGCTCTATATGCGCCAAGAGGGTAGAGGCATTGGATTGATCAATAAGTTGCGAGCCTATGAGCTACAAGATGGTGGTATGGATACGGTAGATGCAAATATTGCACTCGGCTTCGAAAGCGATATGCGCGAGTATTACATCGGTGCGCAGATTTTGCGTGACTTGGGTGTTCGCACTATGCGACTTCTGACCAACAATCTCGATAAGGTCTATCAGCTCTCTGACTTTGGAATTAAGATTTTGGAGCGTGTGCCAATTGAAATCTCTCCAACTGAGCAAGATCTTTTCTACTTAAAGACCAAGCAGGATAGAATGGGCCATATTTTGAACTTGAATTAAGAGCTTTGAGTAAGAAGCCAGCTAAAAGCACATCTCGCAATGAATAACTGATAAACAAGACTTAAGAAAAACAACAGACTTAAGAAAGGTAAGATAAATGAATGTCTTTGAGGGAAATTTAATTACAGACGATATCAGCATAGGAATTGTTGCATCTAGGTTTAATGAATTTATAACATCAAAGCTTATTAGCGGTGCTCTCGATGGTCTTAAACGCCATAATGTCAAAGATGATGAGATCGATCTAGCGTGGGTTCCTGGAGCTTTTGAGATTCCGCTAATAGCACGCAAGATGGCCGATAGTGGTAAATATGATGCTGTAATTTGTCTAGGTGCTGTTATTCGTGGAGCTACGCCACATTTTGATTATGTATCTGCTGAAGTCACTAAAGGAGTTGCAATTGCATCTTTGGAAAGTGGAGTTCCAGTTATCTTTGGAGTTTTGACAACTGACAGTATAGAGCAGGCGATCGAACGCGCAGGTACAAAGTCTGGCAACAAAGGTACTGAGTGTGCTCTTTCTGCGATTGAGATGGTAAATCTTATCAGGAGTATCAATATGAAAGTACTTTAGAGAAAAGCACTTTAGATGTAGATAAGATATAGATAAATTTCACAATCAGATGACTAAATATCCAATCTTGATATTCGACTACGACGGAACTTTGCATAATTGCATCGTGATATATGCACCTGCATTTCGTAGGGTGTATGCGAGTATGGTTGCAAATGGGCTTGCCCCGTTGAGAAATTTTTCTGATGAGGAGATAAGTCAATGGCTAGGCTGGGGATCAAAGGCCATGTGGGATGCCTTTGCCCCGGACCTTCCACTTCAGATAAAAAAAGAGCTTGGAGAGGCAATTGGCCAAAACATGCTTTTCTCGATCAAAAACGGAGAGGCTCAACTTTATTCAGATGCGTTGCAGACCCTTCAAGTGCTTAAAGATGCTGGTTATAGCATGATTTTTTTGAGTAATTGCCAACATGATTATATGGTTGCTCACAAGGATGCCTTTGGGCTAGATAGATATTTTGATGGATTTTACTGCACTCAAGATTATGATTTTGCGCCAAAGACAGAGGTCTTTAATTTCATCAAGCAAGACTTCAACAATGCAACTGGGTTTGTTGCAATAGGGGATCGTTTTCACGATATGGAGCTAGCAAGTGTCCATGGATTAAAGTCGATAGGATGTCTTTATGGGTTCGGCGCAGAAGGGGAACTCGACATAGCTACAGAGTGCGTCGATGATATTTCGCAGGTGCCGAAAGTTTTGTCGCGCTGGTATGGAGCGCCTGTATTTTCCGCACAAAATTAGGACGCTTTATATGGCGTGAAGCTCATAGGCTTCTCTTGGCGACAAGTTCCTTGACTCAAAACTAAGAGCACTTTATATGGGTTATAGAGCGGGCGCAGAGAGGGGCGTCGAGCGCTCTTAAGCGTTATCGGCGCTTTCGGCTGGAGTTTTGTTAGGCGCTGCTACGACAATTACCGTGTCTGCCCTCATGTTTGGCATAAAGCTGATGCGCTTAATGACGCCTCCCGCTCCTATGTGCATATAGGTCTCTGAATCAATATGTCCGCCGTTAGTATTGATAAAATCTCTAAAATCCAAAAGCGTTGTGTGGTGGATATTCGGTGTTTCATACCAAGTGTAGGGAATCGCTGAACCCACAGGCATACGACCATGTAGCGTTAACTTGACGCGGTTTCTCCAATATCCAAAATTGGGGAAAGTAATGATGATCTTTTTACCAACCCTTAGCATCTCATGTAAGAGCTTGAGTGGATCGTTAACTTGCATAATTGCTAATGACAAGATTACGACATCAAACGAGGCATCAGCAAACATCGGAAGGCCTTCATCGAGGTCGTGCTTCAAAACAGGAATCTCTCTGCTGGCGGTTGCGATTACTTCGTCCTCATCGATATCGATGCCATATACATCACATCCACGGTTCGCCCTTAGCCAATCGAGCAGAAGTCCATCGGCACACCCTAAATCTAAAACTCGCGAGCCTTTAGAAACATACTCAGAGATTGCAAGTAAATCAGGACGTGTTTCGATCGACTTATGGTGGCGAGTGTGTTGAGCTGTCTGTTCTATGTCATCTGTATCTTTTGGAATGGCCTCTCCCAAAAATGCCTTGATATAGCGGGTTTGAACATCTTGTTCGAGTAAGAAAGAGTCATGACCAAATGGGTAGGATAGCTCGCAAAATGTAACGTCAACACCTGCAAAGGTTAGGGAGTTTAAAAGCTCTCGCATCTGCGAAGTTGGGAAGAGCCAATCAGAGTCAAATGTCATCAGCATGATCTTGACCGGGTTATTCTCAAAGCGCTTAGTAATGCCTTCCAAAGAATGGCAAAGCGAGAAGTAGTCGATAGCACGTGTGATGTAGAGATACGAACGCGCATCGAATCTATCTACAAACTTATAACCTTGATGGTTTAGATAGCTTTCAACTTGAAATTCACGAGCCATAGTGAAATCTAGCTTATCGCCCATTAGCTGTCGGCCAAACTTGCGATTCATGGACTCTTCACAAAGATAGGTGATATGTCCAATCATGCGTGCAATTGCAAGGCCATGCGCAGGAGGATTAGCTGGATCGTATTGACCATCAGCAAATAGCGGATCATTGACGATAGCACGTCTTCCAACCTCATTAAAGGCGATTGACTGCGCAGAGGTTCTCCATGTGGTGGCAATTGCGATAGCACGCTTAACCATCTCTGGGAATTTCTTGGCCCAAACGAGGGTCTGCATGCCTCCTAAAGATCCGCCAATTACAGCCTCAATGCTTGTGATTCCCATTTGATCAAGCATCTTTTTTTGCACGACCACCATATCTTTGACTGTAACAACTGGAAAATCCATCCCATATGGATGGTCGGTGCCGGGTTTAATCGATGAGGGACCAGTAGTGCCAGAGCATCCGCCTAATACATTTGAGCAGATAACAAAGTACTTTTCGGTGTCGATTGCAAGACCTGGCCCTACAATCCTGTTCCACCATCCCTCTTTAAGCTCGCCATCTCTGTATGCGTCTGCGGCGTGAGAATTACCAGAGAGTGCATGCTCAATCAAAATCACATTGTCTTTGTTTTCAGAAAGAGTTCCCCAAGTGTCGTAAGCTACAACAACGTCTGAGATGGTTCTGCCGCTAGAAAGCGAGATCTCCTTATCAATCAGCATAGAGCCAGAATAATAAGGGACAGATTTAACACGCTTCAAATAAGCTTGGCGTGCTTCATCAACATTTTCATCTATGACGTTATTTGACATAACCATCCTTTTTAGGAACTTAAGAGTGGTCAATAGAAGAGCTGTTAGCCTGTTAGACTCTTGTCCATGGTATCATTGGGGAAGTTTCATAGACGTTGCATGCTTGCCAAGTGCGCTTAGTGATATCGTGAAGTGAATGTAGTTATGAGCATGTGCTTAGTTTACTTGTTGTACGAAAAGCTAAAGTGAGAAATTGTAGAGCACACCAACGGCATAGCGACTAAAAACGTAGATAATTCGACATTTTTGAGAGGTGGAGTTCTTTAAATGTCAGATTTCCCATTAGTTGGAATCATTATGGGATCTCAAAGCGATATGGAGACTATGAAGCCATGTTTTGAGACTCTCGATAAGTTCAATATTGCCCATGAGGTCATCGTTGCTTCGGCTCACCGTGCACCTCAAAAAGTTTCAAAGTGGGCAAGCGAGGCGCAATCTCGCAAAATGAAGGTGCTCATTGCAGCTGCGGGTAAGGCTGCTGCTTTGCCAGGTGTTGTTGCTTCGCATACAACCTTGCCAGTTATCGGTGTGCCAATAAAAACCAGTGATCTCGGTGGTCTTGACTCCCTGCTTTCGATCGTTCAGATGCCAAAGGGGGTTCCTGTAGCAACTGTTGCAATCAATGGTTCTATGAATGCTGCCCTTCTTGCCATTCAAATTATTGCAACATCAGATGAAGAAGTTGCTAAAGCCTTTTTAAGCTTTAAAGAAGAGCAGGCTCGGTGATTTTATGGAGTATCGACCTAGTTCATTCATTCAAGCAAAAGATAGTTTTTGGCAGGTGAAGCAGCTATGAGAGCTGAACCTACCAATAGGCTTGATCCTAGGATTAAGCGAGTTTGGCGTACTAGCGCAATCATCAATATCATTATCGCAGGTGCCATAGCCCTCATTATCTGCGGTGGAATTTGGTCTGGACTTAGTTCAGATTTTTCTGTCTCGGCAGAAAGTGTTGATGGCGCTAGTTTGGCATTTTTGGTTGTATGTGTCTGTATAGTGGTTTCATTTATATTGTTTGTAGGCATTCTTCCTCAAATACGGTATATCCGTTGGAAGTTTGAAGTTGCACCTGATGAACTTGATATTCTAAAGGGAATCATCTTTAGGCAACGCATCATCGTTCCACTCGTTCGTGTTCAAAATGTAGATACAAAACAAGGCCCAATCTTGCGCATGAATCGTCTATCCTCTGTTACGATCTCGACAGCCGCAGGCTCTCACGAAATTCCAGGGCTTTCTCTTGAAGAAGCAGACGCCTTAAGAGATAAGGTTGCTATGCTTGCAAGATTAGCGCAGGAGGATGTCTAAGGATGTCTAGCATGAGCGAAGAGTCAAGCGGACGAAGTTCTCAATACAACGGAAGTTCTCAATACAACGGAAGTTCTCAATACAACGGAAGTTTTCAACATAATCCGGACAGCAGGCAATTGCTTTTAACTGAACCAAGAACAATTCACCCGATGTTTACAGCAGTGCAAGCCTTGCAGAGCATCGTCGCCTTGATCTTTGCAGGAATTATCGTAAGCATCGGTGATTATTCTTCAAACGAATTGCTAGATGAGCACGTATTTGCGTGGCTAGTCTTTGGCACTGTGCTTCTTATTGCTGCAATTGTTGTCATCTATTCGATTTTGTATAGGAAATATTATAGGTGGCAATTAATAGATGGTTATGTGTTGATCAGCCATGGAATTATCTTTAAGAAAGATGTTCAAATTCCTTATGAGCGCATCCAAACAGTAAATGTTACACAAGGTATTTTTGATAGGATTTTTGGAGTTGCAAAAGTTGTTTTTGATACTGCTGGCGGAGCCTCTAACAAGGGAGTTTTGATCCCTTGTCTATCTTTAGCAGAAGCTGAAGATCTTAAAAGCAGGGTATTTTTGTTGAGACGCGATTCCAATATTGCTATAGGTTATGAATTTGGCGCTCAAAGTGCTATTCGAGAGGCTGATATTCAACATGGCACTGAGCCGATAGATGGCACTGCGCAGGCACACGGCACCGCACAGATAGATGGCGTTGCGCAGGTATATGGCGCTGCGCAGGTCGCACAAGAACAACAGAGTCTAAGTGACGAAGAGGCTCTATTTAGGACTCTTGAAAACTTTAGAGGAATACATGCGGGCTCATTTGAAGAGAAAACGCAGATCGAATCAACATACCGCTTAAGTCTCTCAGAGGTCGCATTAGCATCTTTGCTTGGAGTTAATCTGGGTACGTTGATTGCAGTAGCACTTATGTTAGCCTGTCTTATTTCGACAAGTATCGGTATCTTTATCTCGATCGATTCTTTGGAAGTTTTTGGAACTTTTGAATTAGTCGTTGCAGTTGGCGCTATTGGAATTGCAGTGTACACAGTTGGCTTTGTGATTCTTATCTGGATTATATCGTTTATTGGTACTTTTATTACAATCGGAGGTTTTACTGCTGTACGCAGAGGAGGACGCATCGAGGTTTATAGTGGACTTTTGTCCAAACGTTCAAAAAGTGTTGCTATCGAGCGTATTCAGTCGGTTCACATAAGGCAAAATGCTTTGTTTAAGGCCATTGGACGTGCCTCTATTGAATTAAAAACAGTCGATGTGTCTAATTCGTCGTCATCTTCTGCCTATTCAAATTCATCTTTACAATCTAGAGGTCTAAAAATCCATCCATATGCAAAGATCGAATATGTTGAGGCAATCATCAGCTCACTTGTTGGCGAGTTTGCACAGCGTCCATCTGAAGAGGAATTTGTCGCTTTGCCAAAGGTTGCTAGACGTCGAGCGATCGTAAGGCGCGGTATCATTCCAACAATAATTGCTATCTGTATGAGTGCGCTTATTATCTTTTTGGCAGAGCAGTTTGACAACACTACTATGTTTACAACTAATCTGTTAATCCAGGTATTTGCAGCAATTTGTGCAGCGATACTAATCTATGGAATCATTAGTGCATTTTGGTGGTACAAGCGTGCAGCCTTTTCGCACTCAGATAAATTCTTAGCGGTGAGATCAGGGGTGTTTGGCTCCAACATCGAATATATTCCAAGATCAAAAACTCAGTGGCTTGCAAACACAGCTAACCCATTCCAAAGACGTTTAGGACTTGCAACTTTTTCTGTTAGAACTGCCGCAGGAATTGGTGGCAGAAAAATTAAGATCAGGGATATTTACTATCCAACAGGAATCGACTTAATCGAATGGATGCGCCCACATGGGACTAGATATGTTGCAAACAATGACATCTATGCAGAAGAGGTGAGATAAAAAATGGAGATCGCCTCGATAATTATCGCAATTGCTCTATTGGTAATGATCGGGCTTTTTTCGTATGGCGAAGCCTCTATAACCCAAGCTCGTAAAGCTAAGCTTTTTGAGATGGCTGACGAGGACTCAAAGGGCGCCAAGCGCGTTTTGAAAATGCTTGAGAGAGAGGAAAAAATCCTCGCTACTGTAGATATTGCAAAAGTGATACTTAGCTTAGCGCTAGTGACAATTTTGATAGTATCTTGGGTTGGATCTTTAGCGTTTTATATTAGTCAAGGCGGGCTGTCCTATAGTATAAGCTGTGGCTTTGCTGCTTTAATAATTGTTGTTATTGCAATTATTTTAGTGAGTCTTTTTGGAATATTGATGCCAAAGCAAATCGCCTTATCAAACCCTGAGAGAGCTGCTTCACTAATCTCGGCCTATCTGAAGTTTTTTGAGACATCACTCAAGCCAATCGTTGCTTTTCTGTTCGGCTTTTCCTCGCTTTTAGCACGACTCTTTGGCGCAAGCAAAGATGAGTCAACAGATCAGATCTCTGAAGAAGAGATCAAGATTTTGGTTAATGAACACGATGATTTGCTCGATGAAGAAAAGCGTATGATCGGTGAGATCTTTGATCTAGGCGATACGGTTGCACGAGAAATCATGGTGCCACGTGTTGATATTGCGATGGTTGAAGACACTGCTAATGTTGGCGAGGTTGTAGACAGGATGCGAGGAACCGGCTTTTCTAGAATTCCTGTATACCATGATGATCCAGATAATATCGTCGGCATCGCAATGGTGAAAGACCTGCTAGCAGCTCTTATTGATAATAAGAAGGACAAATCAATCGTGACCTATATGCGCGAGCCTGTATTTGTTCCTGAGACCAAGGATATTTTGCCGTTGTTATCTGAGATGCAAAGTGAACATCAGCAGCTTGTAATCGTAGTAGATGAATATGGCGGGACCGCAGGTCTTGTCTCTATTGAGGACATCGTCGAAGAAGTTGTTGGCGAGATTGCCGATGAATATGATGCAGATCGCAAGTATATTACTCGCGTAAGCGATGGACAATTTATTGTAGATGGCCGTCTAGGTGTTGATGATGCGATCGAAGAGGGTATTCCCATCGAGGAATCCGATGACTATGACACCGTTGCTGGCTGGCTTATGGCAATGATCGACCATATTCCACGTCCTGGAGATAGTTTTGATCTTGGACGAATTCATGTGACTGTCCAGTCGATGCGCCGAGAGAGAATTTCGTTGATAAAAATCGTTCTCCAGTCTAAAGAGCCTGCAGAGGATTCTGATATCGAAAGTGATTTTACAAAAGATGGAATTGAGCGCTCAGAAGGTTAAAAAAGCATATGACTCTCTCCTTAGTTGATAAAAGACGCCGTAAGGGTGCGCTAGATTTTACGTTACATATTACGAAAGATATGTGCGTACAATTTGAGGACTTAAGTGCTGCGATGAGGTTAAAGCGACCTACTCTCAATGAACATTATTGTAAGGATGGTTCAATAAGGCCTAAGGCTGACTTAGAACATGGCGAAGCAATTTCGTGCAATGACGCATCCTCTTGTAATGAAGTGCCCTCTTGTAATGAAGCGTTCTCTACGTCCTCTAGTTATGTGAATCGTCGTGCACGTGCAACAGTTTATGAGCCAATCGATATCGCACATCTAATCGAACATCTCACGATCGATATACTTGTCCAACGCGATTCCGAAAAGTCAATTAGGGTTGCTCACGCAGGATATACATCATGGTTTGATAGAAAAGCTGATCTAGTTAAGGTTACAATAGCCTCAAAAGATGACGTTGAGACAGAAAGTGCAATGTTTGAAGCCCTAACAATGGTTATCAAACACTACAATCAATAATTACTATTAATTCGAGTAGACGTAGAGTGGAGGCAACGATGTCCAGAATGGTCTTTGATGAATGGACAGACTTTTATGCGGATAGAATGCACGATATCCGTCGTAGTGCAGTAAGAGATCTATTCGCAGCAGCCTCTCGCTCCGATGTAATTTCACTTTCTGGCGGAATGCCAAACATCTCAAAGCTTCCTCTAGACAAGATTAGTAAGGCCGTTGCAGCTGCAATTGATAATGAGGGTGTTCAAGCCTTGCAATATGGGTCTTCGATTGGAAGAGTTCAAACTAGGCAACTTGTCTGCGAGCTTTTGGAAGATTTTGACCTCCATATCACTACAGATGAGGTGATTATCACTAGCGGTGCTCAACAGGCATTGGATCTGCTCGGAAAGGTTTTTATCAATCCAGGCGATCCAATTATCATGGAAGCACCAACGTATGTCGGTGCACTTCAAGCATTTTCGCAATACCAGCCAGAAGTTCATGGTATTGAGATGGATAGCGACGGCATGAGAATAGATCTTTTGGAGGCTGAACTAGATGCTTTGGGTGATAGAAAGCCAAAGTTTATCTATTCGATTCCGACCTTTAATAACCCTGCAGGAGTGACGCTTTCGCTTGAGCGCAGACGTCGTTTGATAGAGATATGTCGTGAGCGTGGGTTAATCTTAATTGAGGATGACCCCTATGGACGTCTTAGATTTGAGGGCGAGCCAGTCGAGCTTCTCAGGCACATGGATGATAACGTTATCTACTTAGGAACTGTTTCAAAGGTATTTGCACCTGGCCTTCGCCTAGGTTGGATTGTTGCTCCAAAGCCTATTTTGGAGAAGATCAATCTATGCAAGGGAGGTGCCGATCTGTGTGGGTCTACATTTGATCAGGTAGTGGTTGAGCACTATTTCCATGACACCCCTTGGCGTGAGGCTGCCGAGATGCTGAGGCAAGAGTATTCTGCTAGACGTGATGCTATGTTAAATGCACTAGAGGAGTTTTTCCCTCCTGAGGCAACATGGACTCATCCACAAGGAGGCTTTTTTATCTGGGTTACACTTCCTCCATATGTAGATACTGATCAGATGTTAGCTCTTGCTCTGGAACAGGGTGTGACATATGTGCCTGGCAAGGGATGTTATCCAAATAATGGTGGGCATAGCTCTATGAGGCTTTCGTTTGCATATGAGAGTCCAGAGGCTATTCATGAAGCTATTAGGCGTTTGGCTTTAGTTATTGACGAAAGAATGCAACTCTACAGAGCCTTTATTTCTGCAGGTGCAATCAAGGGCTAGTTTGTAGTTTGGCTTCTTGGAAGGGAGCTGATAGATATGAGTTTAAAAGTTGCTGTATTAATGGGAGGACAGTCTCTTGAAAGAGAGTTTTCCCTGCTAAGTGGCAAAAATGTCTGCGACCTTCTATCAAAGGCCGGACATGAGGTTGTACCCCTTGATACAACGTCCGATCTAGTCTCGTCACTGCGTGATGAAAAGGTTGATGTCGCCTACATTGCGCTTCATGGCAAGCATGGCGAGGATGGAACCATCCAGTCGCTGCTTGATCTGCTAGAGATCCCCTTTGTAGGTTCGACCGCTCCGGTCTGCAGGATTACTCGCAATAAGGCAAATGTGGGTCATGTTATCGAGCAGTATAGGAAAAACAGCGGTAAAAGTGGTAACCGTAGCTGGGCGGATGGAATCTGTCTTTCTATCGATGCTTTTAAAGAGATGGGCGCAGCCGATGCGCTCGATAAGCTTACACAGCGTTTTGGTGGCAACTTCCCACTTGTTGTAAAACCAGCCCGCGGTGGTTCTGCTATGGGTCTTCATAAGGTAGATTCCCGTGAGGATCTTGCTGAAGCTATCATGGATGCACTCTCTTATGATGATTCGGTCATCGTTGGAGAGTGGATCGACGGCGTGGAACTTGCGGTTTCGATCGTTGATGATGCACAGGGCAATCCTCAGATTTTGCCTGCAGTAGAGATCTCAACTAGTAATGATTATTTTGATACTGCGAATCGTTTGAGCGCTGATGGTGTTCACTTCTATTCTCCTCCAAGAGATGAATCTTTAGAGGCTTGTGTTAAGACAGCTAATCAGTCTATGAGTGCACAGGAGGCGAGCGAGATCATCGCTAATACCGCTCTTGAAGCCTACACTGCATTTGGTTGCAGGGATATGGCACGTGTAGATATGATCTTTGATGGACAATGTGCTCGCATTTTGGAGCTAGATGTTTCGCCAGGAATGTCATCTCGTTCGCTATTTCCTAGTGCATGCGAGGCGGCGGGTATAAAAATGGAAGATCTGCTCTCACAGCTCCTTGAGAGAGCCGTCAAGCGCTGCTCATAATTTTTGGTTATCTTTTAGCCGCTGAGTTAGCGCTTCGATTGGTTCGTCTGTGTCTGAATCTTTGTGTTTTTCATCCTTTTTGTAACCAAATGTTTTTGTGCGATTAATAAGGATTGCTCCGATGATAAACGGCATCCAAAATACGAGACCGCGATAGACAATACCTACTGCGACAGCGGCTGCTGAGTCGATCCCAAATGCTGTCATAACTGCCAAGATAGCTGCTTCAACAAAACCTACGCCTTGTGGAGTAAGCGAGATCATCGCAAAAAGTGTTGCAACAACATAGCCACCAATTAGTGCTGGCAGAAGGGTTACACCAAAGGCAACTCCGCATAGAATAAAGCATGCAAGCTCACACGTACTAGCAATGATCGAGAATAAAAAAACTCTGACTGCACGCGTAGGATTATGCGCAATCATACCAGCAGCTTCGCCAAAAGAAGTAATCAAGTTTTGTGCCCAAGGATCCTTAGGTTCTTTTTTGAATTTTGCGCGCAGCCTGTTATAGAATCCTTCGATTCCTTTAAATGGCTTAAGGAGGATATCTGGTCGCTTGTAGCCAATGACTAAAAAGCTCACCATAAGTGCAACTAGAGCTACGATAACAACGGTAAAAATAAGCCAGCCTGGCTGGAATTGGCCGGTAAATGCTAAGACTAAAAACCCGATTGTCATGATTACCAAAAAGCCGGTTTCAATAGAAATCTGCATCAAGATAGCGGCAGAAGTTGCGCGGCCAGCGGGTATCCCTCTTCTTCTAGCATCATCTACAACTAGCATGATTCCAGATGCTCCAATTGAAGGGGCAATTGTGTTCATGAAAAACATTCCGAACACTAAATTGATCGTATTGCGGGGGCGAATTTTCTCTTTTACGGTTGCAAATGCATTTGAAAAGGCAAAGCTCTGCGAAAAGTATTTACATAGCTGAGTTGCAGTTGCCACGAGTAGCAGTGGAAGCGAGCCTTTCTGCATTGTCTCTATGAGTTGTACTAAAGAATCACCTCGCATAAATATAACAACGAGGGCGATGATTATAACGACGCCAATAATAAGCTTACGCATATAACTCTTTTCGACTAATGCTAAAAAGCGCTCTTGCATTTTAAACATATTAAGAGCGATAAAAGTACAACACCACAAGTAATCTAAACGATATTACTATACCGCAGCGGTCTTTGGCTGTCTTGGTAGGATATAAGTGGTAGAATTTCATACAATGTCTTAGATTTTGATAAATACTTTCTACTATGAAAGATTGAGTTGGGAGGATATTTAAATGAACAAAGGCGGAGTATTTGTTGTAGGAGCCCTTTTTGGTTTTGCTATTGGAATCTTCACTGCTCCAAAGCCTGGTGTTGAATCTAGAGCTGAGGCTGCTGAATTTGCTAGAGAGCTTTGGGGACAGGGGCAAGATTACTATCAGCACAGCGCTCAACGTTTTCAATCTTCTGTGTCCTCTATGCGCCCAGGCATGGATCAGCGCAATGATCAGCTTCAATCAAAGATCGATGCTGCTCGCAAGATTATCTCCGAGCAAGTTGCAAAAAATGCTGAGGCAGCTAAAAAAGCATCTGAAGAGGCTGATGCAGTTGAGACTGAGGCTACAACAGAAAACGAATAGTCTTTGTGGCTAATACTTTTAGCGTTTAATGCTGCGCTAAAATACTCTGACTTTTAAATATCTGGCCAAACAAAATGAACCTACCAAAACGGACCTGCCGTATGCGTGGCAAGTCCGTTTTTGTATCGATATCTGCCAGTTTGTATTGTTTGGATGCTTGATTACTTGAAAAAACGTTTAAAATAATACTTTGTAATAACCAAATCTTTATCTAAGGAGATGAAC
>CAZLCK010000032.1:0-16031 GCA_964558235.1 uncultured Coriobacteriaceae bacterium | reverse complement strand
CCTTGGGATTAAGAGTCCCCTGCTCTGCCAGCTGAGCTAACGGCCCAAAAGCATTCTATATTGTTTTAGATTTGAATCAAGAATTCACATTCATATACGCGGTAAACGGTTTTAATAATAGCTTCTGGATAGCTTCTGGATGAATGCAAAAAAAGCTAGAGAAAATATCCCTAGCTTTGGTTTTTAGATGGGGTGGACGAAGGGGCTCGAACCCTCGACCTATGGAGCCACAATCCATTGCTCTTCCAACTGAGCTACGTCCACCATTTCAAAATAACGAAATGAAAGTATATCAAAAATACCACTATCGACAATATCTTCACACATAAGTGGTCTAGGCACCTTCCATGAGTGAAAATGTGAGTGAAAACGTCGAAACTTTTCACCCTCCGTACCACGCCTCCAAGTGTTGCGGCAAGTTCAAAAAGTTGCCGCATGAAAATATCGTCTCACTTATTCGGGGTTATAAAAAATCTCTCTACTAGAGAGCAAAAATGATTAGCCCTTTTGCTTGCCTGTAAGCCCTGGGTTCTTCTCAAGGTGCTCAGTTAATGCCTTATGCAAAGCGACGAGCTGATTATGAGAGAGAATCACCCTAGCAACCAAATATGATGGTGCTTTGTTATCTGCAGCTGGAGAATGGTCGTTGTAGATAAAATCAATTCTTGACTCAGAAGGCGTCGAAGCAATTATGGACATATTTGCATAGACACCCTTAAGATCCTCTGGCTTAGCAGTGATATTTAGATTTGCTGGTTTATTTGGCTGATCTGCCATTTATTTACTCCTAACAATAAAACGTTTAATCAACTAGCTAGACAATTTAGGCTTTTAAACTTAAGTGCCAAAAAATACACCGATAAACGAGTAAGCCCCTACACTAACTTTCCCTATTAAGACAGTTTAGCTCATTAAGAGATATTATTGCCTATTGCAGCTTTTAATCGCATAAAAGTAATTCTTTTCGTAAAACTTTAAGGCGCTAAGCGCCTTTTATAACTTTTTGCAAAACCTTTAGAAAGGGGCAAGATGGCATGAAAGCCATAAAGCTAATTAAAAAGCCTATTGGAAAGACCAAGATTGAATTTTATGTAACAGTAGATGGAGCTAGCGTTAACGATGCGATAGATGCGTCACTAGAGATTATAACTAAAACATCCTATGCTTTTGTTTCAGATGAAGACGATGCTGAATCCGTCCTGCGAAAGCAACTTGGCGATCAGCAGTTTGAGATGCTTTTATCCAACCATGTTATGGGAAGGCTCTCCCCTTACATAATTAATTCTGAAGCAGATATGAATATGGCCTTTGAACCACAATGTACCTGTGAGAGTATGCCTAAGCGTGATGAAGAATTTACTTTTACAATCCATGTTTTGCTAAAACCAAAATACGAGCTAACCTCCTATGACCCGGTTGAGGTGACAATTCCGCGCTATAAGGTTCCTGAAGAAGCAATCGATAAACAGATCGAACAAATTGCCGAGATGAATACCTCTTATAAGCGTATTGATGATGCTAGCAAGCCCGTCGAGATGGGAAGCTTTGTTCAAATAGATATGCAAACTACAAAAGATGGCGAGGAGATTCCCGGACTCTGCGGTACAGGAAGGCTCTTAGAGCTCACATATGGTTATATGCCAAAGGAATTTATCGATGGAATTGTTGGTATGAAAGTTGGAGAGACCAAAAACTTTGACTTTGAAGGCCCAAAAGAAAATACCATGGATGAGGAGAATACCGAGACTTATAATGTCACGGTCACAATCACTGAGCTTAAGCGTAAGATTATCCCAAGCATTACAAACGCATGGGTTGAAGTCAATATGCCAGAAGCTGGCAATGTTGAAGGACTTCGCAATATGATTCGCGAAAACCTTGAGCAGCAAGCCGAAGCACAATCGCAACAAGATATGAGTGCACTAGTTGATATCGAACTTGCAAAGCGTTTTAAAGGCAAGATTTCTGATGAGATTTACGAAACTGCGGCTAGCAGCATCTATCAAAACATGTCTGCAAGCCTAAGACAGCAAGGGATGACTATTGAGCAGATGATGGAGCAGCAGGGAATGAACCGAGAGCAGCTCAATTTGCAGATCATGCTTCAAGCACGCGATATGATTAGACAGGGTTTTGCACTAGATAAACTCTATGAAGAAAAAATTGGTGAAATCACAGATGAAGATCTCGAAGAAGCCTACAAAGCATTTGCGCCTGGCCAAGAAGAGGAGGCCAAAAAGCAATTTCAAGAGACAGGTCGCCTCTATGCTGTACGCGAGGTTGCAAAGCGCCTAAAGGCTCACAGATGGCTTCTTGAAACCGCAAAGGTTACTAGAGAAGATGTCGAGGTTAGCGCACCTCAAGAACAGCAATAATAGAACTAGGAAGCAGTGTTTGCGATACTGCTTAAACGATCAAGCTAGTAAAAAATTGGTTAGTGTTGTTATGGGACAAACCCAACCAACATAAGAGCACAATATGAGAGCAGTATCTCTAAGTAGGTTTTTATGGAAATGTTTTTGTGGATGCTTTTGGTAACAGCAGTCACTGGTATTGGAAGCGGAGTTATAGGAACAGCTATTGCTACCCTGTTTGACTCCACTTCCAATAGAGTTATAAGCATGTCACTCAGCTTTGCAGCAGGACTTATGCTCTCAATAATCTGCTTAGACTTTCTGCCACATGCACTCGAACATGACGAAAGCATTTTGCATACATTCCTTGTTATCCTTTTTGTAGGAATTGGGGCGGCTCTAGTAGGAATTTTAGGCCGTGTCGTAGATATCAGAGCTCAAAAAAGAGCACATTGCTGCGCACTGGATGATCCACTAATTGCCGATGCACTAAATGAAGAGATCAGACATGAACATATGCTTCAACACGACGATCTTGCTAGGCACTCCAACGAAGAAACCCCTGCCCACTCCCATACTCAAATCCCACTTAACAAACAGACTCCCGCTCAACTAAAAATTGCCGGTTGGGTTATCGCTTTTGCAATTGCCATTCACAACTTGCCGGCAGGAATGAGTATTGGAAATTCCTTTACTAGCGCAGTAGATATAAATATGGTCGTATCTGGAATTATTGTTGCAGTTCTTTTAGGACTCCACAGTATTCCAGAGTCAATGTCGATGGCAATACCATTTTTAAAGTCTGGACTTTCAAAGCCTAAAACTATCCTTATTGGTGCTTTTATAGGCGCTTTCATAGTAATTGGTGCAATATTAGGATTTATGATTGGCGAGGCAGATACACTTTGGACAGCTCTATCTTTAGCCTTTGCAAGCGGTGCTATGCTATACGTTTTATTTGGGGAGATTCTTCCAGAAGCATTTTTGCTATTTCATTCAAAAAAGCCAGCGATCATGGTGATCGCTGGCATAGCAATTGGCCTTCTCTTAACTGCGCTTTGATAACTATATCTCTCGAATAAAATTAGTACGTATTGGCGGCTCCTTTTCTGGGTACTCAATTCCAGCGTTTTTTCCAGCCTCAATACACTTCAAAATCCAAGCCATATTTCTTCCAAGAGTGCGCATTGTCTGCATACCTTCAAGATCTTGACGAGTCTCTTCTGGAGTCCTTCCGTGAACTGAATTCCAATATTGCGAGCCTACTGTGATCATTCCAGAGATTCCAAAAAACTTGTTAATCTGATCAAATGTCGCAGAAGCACCACCCCTACGACAGCTCACAACAGCAGCTGCAGGTTTGCCAGCGAAATCTACCATTCCACTAAAGAACAGCCTTCCCATAAAGCTTGCAAGCTGACCTGATCCAGCAGCGTAGTGTACAGGAGATCCAAAGACAAATCCATCTACATCCTTTGCTTTTTCAGCAAAGTCATAGACGATATCATCGACTACACATCGACCTATACTGTGACATGCTCCGCAGTCTAAACAACTTTGGATAGGTTTCTTGCCAGTTTGAAAAATATCGGTTTTAACACCTTCAGCCTCTAAAGCAGAGGCAACTTCAGACAAAGCAGTAAAAGTACAGCCCTGCTCATCTGGACTTCCGTTAACTAGAATTACTCTCATTTAACCCTCAACAACTTCCTTAAACAAATCGTCCAGCCAAGTTTGTTCGTAAGCTTCGATCTCCCCTTTATCGACAGCTTCAGCCAAACTGGAGTCCAAAGGAATGCTTGCGGTAGTTTTAATCCCATACTTTTTAGCAATCTCATTAAAATGGCTTTCGCCAAACAGCTTGATATGTTTACCGCAATCTGGACACATTAGATAGCTCATGTTCTCAACAAGACCCAAAACTGGAATATCCATATGTCGAGCCATGTTTACGGCCTTCTCAACGATCATCCCAACAAGTTCTTGTGGAGAAGACACAATAATTAAACCATCAATTGGCAAAGATTGAAATACTGTTAGAGCAACATCGCCTGTTCCTGGGGGCATATCGACAAACATAATATCTATATCCCCCCAATCTACTTCAGACCAAAACTGGGTGACAATTCCAGAAATAATTGGGCCACGCCAAATAACAGGGTCTGTCTCATTTGCAACTAACAAATTAAGCGACATGATCTTAATGCCATTTGCGCTAACAGCAGGGATCATATGACCTTCTCCAGCAATACCCGCTCGCTCGTGAATTCCAAAAGAGCGTGGAATTGAAGGCCCTGTAATATCGGAGTCTAAAATTGCTGTTTTCATTCCCTTTTTAACTGCAGTACTTGCTAAAAGAGAAGTTACTAGCGACTTTCCAACTCCACCCTTACCGCTAACAACGCCAATTACTTTTTTGACACTACTAGCTGAATTTAGCTGAGCATATCTTTCCATCTCCTTTAGATTTGGAATGTTATATTTATGCTCCTGCTTTTCGTCTGCCATGCTCTCTCCTCTTTTTGTTGCGAAAACACAATTTAGATCTACTAGAGATCACCCTCCTATTTCTCTGGACGAGCAAAAAGCTTTGATTTGCTCTTGTGACAAAAATAGACCACAACTCCAATAAAGATTCCACCGATCATATTTCCAATTGTTACAGGCACTAAATTACCAAATAGCCCACTCACTGAAAGCGTAGCTAATCTTTCTGAAGTCACTCCATAAAGACTTTGAGCTGCCTCAACATAGGCTGAATTTGTAGCTGCTACAATACCTGCGGGGATGTAATACATATTTGCAACACAGTGCTCAAATCCAGAAATAACGAATGCACAGATTGGGAAGAAGATTCCCAAAATCTTCCCAGGCACATCTTTTGCTGCAAAAGCAAGCAAAACTGCTATGCAGACCAAAATGTTACATCCTATACCAGAGATTAAAGCTTGCGAAAACGATAGATTAACCTTACCAAGAGCAACATTTATAGTAAAAGCACCAAGCCCGTTATCGCTATATCCAAGTTGCGTAGTTGAGGCAACAATAAATACAACGATGAGTGAACCAACTAAGTTTCCAATCCAAAGAGTAACAAGGCTCTTAACCCATCCAGACCAACGTATTTTGCGAGCCAAGACTCCACCAACCATAAGGCAGTTTCCGGTAAATAGCTCAGCCCCTAAAAGCACGACCATCATAAGCCCTGCCGGGAAGACACATCCAGCAACTAGCCTTGCAAGACCAACATCAGAGATGTTATGCATTGCGACATTTGAAGCTTCAGCGCCAAATGCAATGAAGATTCCCGACATAATTGCGAGAAGAAACATCTTTGGTAATGTCAAAGACGCTTTTGTAACAGATGAATTAACCATTAATTCAGCAACTTCAGCAGGCGAATTAAAATTATTCACGCCCCCTCCTTACTTCAGACCATGGATATCCGCTTAGAAATCCACAGTTTCGATGAAACTTTTTCAAAAAGAATTTTTAATTACACATAAATTTGGTGTCTTATAAATTAAGTAGACGGCCATTTGATACACCTAAAGAGATAAAAGATGCCAATCATCGCTTCACACACCTTTTAACATCGCTTTACGCACCTCTTTGATGAATCAGATATAGTTGCCATGCTAGAAAAATTGCTTAATAAACCTTACTGTCCACTAACAGCAAGCCACATCACTTGCATGGAATTTATTTGCATATCTAAATCCTCCAAAGATTGACCTTCACCTGTATACACCCTCAATACAATCTGCCAAGTTCCATCCGACTGTTTATTTGAAAACAAATTAAATGGACATGGGATATCCGCTAAAACAGGTGTTAAAAAGACTGCGGTAGTGGAAGTAGGAACATCTATTACATAGCTTGTTTCTAAATAAGATGAATTTTGTGATCCATCCGGTGAACTAAGTTCCGATAGATCAAAACTGACCACATTACAAGAGCTAGACAAAACACTTAATTCGTTAAGCTTTACGATCAAGTTTGAGACACTAAGTGAATCGAAAATTGCGCTTTTACCCTCTACTGTTTGTGTCTGTATGGCTTGTGCCTCTAAGAATTTAGTCTCTAATTTTTGCGTGTTAACACTTTGGGCGCTAAGTTCTTGTGTAAGAGTGATGTTTTGTGCATCAATTTGTTTTGCAGTTAATCTATCTACTTCGATCGATGTGCTATTAAAAGCCCCAGCTACAACATTTTGTGCAATTAAATCTTCAAGTTCCAGTTGCTGCCCTACACCATAATTAAAAGAAATACTTTTTAAAAATGATTGTTCAGAGGACAACTCTTTGGAATAAAAACTACCAATTTCTCCACTACTTGCCACAATGCTTTGCGAAGAGAAGTTAGTAATATTACCCTCTTGAGAAGATAAAGTATTGATATTTGTAGACATTGCTCGAAGTGTTTCGATAGTCGCCTCCACCGAACTTAAAATTTGAACCTGCGCATCTGTAACTTGGGCGTCTGTAACTTGGGCATTTTCAGCATCAATTGACCCCACATTTGCCGAATCAGCATTCAATTCATTTAGATTTCCGACAGTGCTATTTACGATTTTTGCACTCACATCTCCAATAGATGCCAAAGACTGCGCTGTTAAACCACCAGCAATCATCGCCGACCCCTCTAATTGAAACGATGTCCAAATTCTAGTTCTATCGTTTTCCGGATCGACTTCAAAGACGAGGTCCTGATTATCGTCTGGATTTGTTACAGCAAAACGCCCCTGCGACCATATTGCAAATCCCCTACTTTGTGTTGCAATTAGCCCTGATGAAATAGTGCCACTGCTTTGCAAAGACTCTTCTGACACGTTTTCATTTGTATCTAAATTTGCATTGTTATCAGCCGTCTTTGAATTTTGATTTGATTCTATTTGGGAATCATTTTGCTCAGTATTAGTAAAACACCCAGATAAATTTGTTATGCAAATAAGTGAAGCACTTAATGCAAAAACGCAAGCGACTCTAAAATTATTCATTTGATCACTCTCCATAAACCTTAGAGAGTGGTTAATTGGGGAAGGTAGATTATGAAACTAAATTCCAAAGAAATCAAGTGGAATAATCAAATTGCAAAATTATTTGACAACCAAGGAAAGGTACTATGTGAAATTTTGACTGAAAAGACAATTGGAAAAGGCAGCTCATCGAATGTGTTGCTAGGTAAGGTGTTGGATAACAATTGCACCGAACTAAGCAGAGTCGATCTCTTCAGAGACAAAATTGCCATCAAAGTATTAACTAATCCGGATAATCTTTCATTTAAAGAGCGGTTTGTTCGCGAAGGTGAGATTTTGTGCAGGATATCTCACCCCAATATTGTTAAGGGATTAGCGTTTGGAGAGATAAGTTTTGGCAATGAAAACACAGCATTTCCAGCTACGATTTTGGAATATGTCCAAGGAGATAATCTACTAGATATAATCCAAGCATATAGAACGGATTTGGAAAGCTTACCGCCACCTAAGCATTCATTAAAAATTATTCTAGGAATATCATGTGCGTTGAGTTATTTGTACCTAGATGGTAGAGTTCAAGCACATAGAGACATTAAGCCATCAAATATCTTACTGAGCAAGAACAATATTCCCAAACTAATTGACTTAGGGATTGCAAAAACTTCCATGAGAGCCTCTTGCGATCTTGAGACTAAGCTAGCTGGAACTATCAGATATATGTCGCCTGAACAGATTGTTGATAGTTCGACTATTGATGTTCGTTCAGATATATATTCTTTGGGAATAGTACTGCTAGAACTTTTGGGCCTAGACATCATAAGCTCAAAAGATCCTAAGCAGCTGCTTGCCAAGCGTCTGCAATCAGATTTTCCAAACTTTCAAAGTCTGTCGAGTTTGCCTGCGATTAAAGATGAACAGCAAATGAAGATGATTACAAAACTGCTTCAAAAAATGTGTGCCTTTGAAGCCTATGACCGTTTTCAAACTCCAATGGAGCTATCCCAAACAATCGAAAAGATCTTAAAGCGTTTAGTTAATATTTCATCCTCACAAAGCACAATAGAACACAAATATAGAGCTCAGACGACTACACGCGACGCAAATTATTCCAAGCAGAAAGTAGACATGTTATCAGCAAGCAATTTAAAAACCCATAAACTACGAAGAAACTTTTCAACTCGTAGTCTAAAAATCTTTAAACGAATCAATGTAAAGGCGGCCGTAATATCGACAGCAGTCTTTGTTTTATGCATCATAGGAGTCATCGCACTATTGCAAACACAACCTGCCTTAACAGTGCAGCATTTAGAGACTCCCCCACAAGGAAAAGATATTGTCCTCAGTGTGCCGGCATATTGACTTTGCTTCTTATTTGCAACTAATTAAAATTAGTCAGCTTTTCGCTTGATTCCTGTTATTGAATACTCTTCTAAAATAGAAAAAATAGTATGAATTGCTAATGGAATAGCTTCTTGAACCTTTGGTGTGAGCGAAATATCAAATTGCTTAGGACTCATATCCTCAACTTGAACTCCAACACAGCGTCCTTCAACCTTATAGCCTAAAAGGGCTGCGGCATCCAAAACATCACCCAAAGTAGTATTATGGGCACCTGGCAAAGTGGCTCTTGGTGCGATATCTTCTCGAGTAAATTTAAAGACAGTTCCAGGGTCATATCCTGTATTATCAACTGCATCCACTACTATGACTAAGTCATAATCCCTAAACACGCCAAGCATGCCAAACCCAAGAGTTGCGTAATCCAAAAGATCGACGTTATCAGGAAAATCGTATAGCTCCAACATTTTGTCTATTACAGCTGGACCAATACCTTCATCGCGCAACAAGATATTTCCCACACCAACAATACAGGCTCTGGATATACCAGAACCTGCAACTAAATTATGCTTATCGATATGAGAGCAAGTCATTGGTTTTTATCAATGTTATGCCAATAGTAGAGTTCATCTTTAACTGGCTCGTGATGCTCTTCGGTCTTAGGAGCAGTCTTTTCAGGGTTGTCATCATATCCAATAATCTCGCCAGTTTCTGGATCAACAACAGCTCCCCCATGCTCTTTTCTGAAAAACATAAGCTTCGTTTGAGCAGTGCCCTCAATATTAGCTAGATAGACGTGAATGAAGATGAATATGATAAACACCCACATTAAGAAGTAGTGGATGATACGCATATTCATTAGTCCACCAACTAAATCGACTAAAGCTTCAAAAAATGGAAGTACACCTGTGGTCTCCCATAAGGAAAATCCACTAAGAGCTGAACAGATAATAAGAACCGGGATCATAAGATACGAAAGCTTTTGTAGACTTCCATACTTAGTGCTTATTGGATGTTCTTTTTTAATGAATAGGTAGTACTTTATCCAAGGAATAAACTGATGACGGTTTGCTTTTGCTGGAAGGAAATTTTTATAGTCATAATCGAGACCTTCACGAGTTCCTGCAAATTGCGCATCTTTGATAATAAAGGCAAGGACTACTCTTACAATCATATTAATTACGATAACAATGCCACAAAAGATATGGATAGATCGACATATACCCATCAATCCAGCAACAAATGGGAAATGAATGTAAAACCCCGTGATGATCAACAGCACCATACCAACTAGGTTGATCCAGTGCGTCACGACAAACGGAAGCGGATGTGCCTCTTTATAGTGGGCAAGATGTACCATATTTACCTCACTCCCCAAGGGCTTGTAACGGTCTCAAAATGTTTGCCAGTGCTTGGCTCGCTAACATGAACAGCACATGCTATGCATGGGTCAAAACTATGAATAGTTCTGAGTGCATCGATTGGCTTTTCTGGATCATTGACAGGAACACCAACTAAAGCCTGCTCAATTGGTCCGGGAATACCATCGGCATTTCGTGGCGCTAAATTCCAAGTAGTTGGAATGATAATTTGATAATCAGAAATCTTGTTATTATTAATTCTCATAAAATGATACAGAGCTCCACGCGGGGCCTCCCACATTCCTGCTCCTTCGCCAGTGGTTCTAACAGGATCGACAAAAAATCCGCTCTCTCCCCCTGCCAAGGCTGCAATTAACTCTTCTATCCATTCCACAAGCAGATCTGACACATATGCACATTCAAGATTTCGTGCGAGAACACGACCAAAAGTGGAGTGCAGAAGTGAAATTTGCCCTGGGACATTAAGCGTTTCTAAAGCACTATCGACGAGCTCAACAATTCCTGAAACTCCTCGTGCATAAGCAACCAAAACCCTAGACAGTGGGCCTGCTTCAAAACACATGCCATCGTATTGAGGAGCCTTACTCCAAGTATATTTTCCATTTAAGTCTATGCCATTTGCTGGATACTCAGGAATGGTCTCACCCTGGCGCGGATTTAAAGTTGTGTTATTTGCATAATACGAACGACCAGTATATTCAGTGATAAGAGACTCATCTGGATCGGTCAAAGATCCGTCATTGTGCAAAACACCTGCTGGAAGATATCTATTGATCGATTCAAACGTAGAATCGTTGAAAACCCCCCAAGCAATGTAGCGCTCAATACCTACGCCATACTCAAAACATCTCCAATAATATGGAGCAATAGCGAGGGTATCTGGGATCATCGTCGCATAAACCCAATCGCGAAGACGACGAGCTTTAAACAATATGTCATCGAGCTTTTCGACACTTGGCACAAATGTCGATCCGCCTGGTGTTTGAGACATAACATGAGGCGCTTTACCACCAACGATTGCAGTGATCTCAGATGCCAACGCTTGATACTCAAGACCCTCTAAATAATGTGCTGTGCCGATCAGATCTAATTCAGCAGGAAGCGAAAAAGTATCTCTTGAAAACCAATTTCCAGAAAAGATCGAGAGTTGCCCATTTTCAATAAAACTTTGAAGATGCTGTCGAACTGCTGAAAAGTCAGTTACAGAAGTTCCCACTTCACTTGCGAGGTCATAGGTTGAAGCTATATCAGCATTTAAAGCATTTGTTGGATCGATATAATCGAGTCCAGTAAGGTTATAAAACCACAATATATCGGAATGAAGAAATTGAGAAGCCTCAATGATATTTCTTATTATCCTTGCTCCATTTGGAAGTTCATCAATTCCCATGGCATGCTCCGCAGCAAATGAGGAAGCATTGGCATGTGAAACAGGACAGATGCCACATATTCTCTGAGAAATATAGGCAGCATCCGAAGGCGCACGGCCTTGTAAAACTAACTCCATACCTCGAAATAAACCTGCTATTCCCCATGCTTCAACGACTCGATTATTTTCAACTTCCATCTCAATTCTGAGATGCCCTTCAATCCTTGAAACTGGATCGATTACTGATCTCACCATTATTGATCGCCCTCTTTCTCGTTATTTAAAAGATCATTTTTCTCATCGAAGGCGGCTCTTTCTTCAAGCGCCCTTGCTAGGCGCTCATCATATTCATCAGATAGTCTTTGACGCAGTTGTTTTTTAGCTGCTCTACGCTCTTTCTTGAGATCGTAATCCTTCTGTTTCTCATATGCAGCTCCACCACCAACTCTGCGTGCAGCCTTCATCCCAAACCCATGAACAACTAATGCTGCAGCAACGAGACCCGTAACTGCAAAAGCGATTGTGCGCGGCTGGATACTCAAATCTCCAATTCTTAAATCGCGATGTCTGCTGAGCATAAATGGTGTATTTTGATCTACCCAATTTCGTCCATGCACCAAAGGATCTGCCTCGCTGCATCCACAACATGGCGCTCCAGCCTCTATGCACCAACTAACTGAATTGTTCCATCTAGCCTCTGGGCAGTTAGAGTGTGTTTGGGGACCTCTACAGCCTAACGCATAAAGACAATATCCTTTTTGTTCCTCTTCGGTACCAAATTTATAGACAAACTCACCATTTTCAAAATGACCACGTCTAGGACAATTATCATGAATAATCTGTCCGAACTGGGATTGAGGCATATTCTTAGAATTTAATGTGGGGGTTTGACCCATCATGATATAACTAACTAACACACTGACTAATGATTGAGGATTTACTGGACAACATGGAATATTAATAATTGGCTTGTCATAGATGCCCTGTGATTCCAAGAACATTTGAACACCTGTAGCACCTGCTGGATTTGGATCCGCAGCCAACCATCCTCCATCACATGCACAAGAACCGCAAGAAATAATTAAAGCAGCGTTCTCAGCTGCTTCAAGTAAAATATCCGTTCCTTTTTCGTCTGCAATCCTTAAGGCATTGCCATCCCAGCCGGTCATAACTGCGCCTTCATAGATTAGAACATAACCACCAGCCTCAATAGTCTGAGCTTTTGCTTCTTCAAGCGAATACCCAGAAGCTGCAGACAAAACTTCCGAATAATTAAGCGAAATTAGATCTAAAACAAGTGTGGCGATATCTGGATCTTTAGATTGCGCTGCAGATTCCGTACAACCAGAACACGATCCACCTTCAAGCCAAATAACTGGAGCCAAATTACCACTAGTAGCACCAATTTCGAGAGCCTCAGCGATACGTGGTGCCATAGTATGAGCCCACCCAAGCGCTACTGCAATTCCAGCGCAAAATTTCATAAAGGCTCTACGAGTTACACCTTTTGAATCAAGATACCCATAAAATTCTGATTCCCCATCATTTTCCCCAAACATGTCCACCCTTTTCTATTTAATTTGAGATTTGCCGTACTACCACTATTTTTCGTACTACTATTTTCAAACAAACCCTAGCAAAAATATAGATAGAAAATTATTTAGGAAATTATTTAGGAAATTTTATTGTAAAAAACCTAATTATAAAAGCCCGATTATAAAGATTTATCATCATCTTCAAAAATGTCTTTTAGTTCACTAACGTTATTATCAGTTCTAAGAGAATTGCTACTTAAATCTTGATCGCTTGTAGACTTATCAATAGACAAATCAAAAATTTCTTCGGCAAAATCGAACTCATCGAGCTCATCTGCAAATGCTTCAACAGCAGCATCCTCTATTGCGCTCGAAACATTTTCCTTTGCGGCAAATGGAATTAGCTCAAATAAAACGTCATTTAAGGAAACGAATCTATAGACATTGTTAACTAATGATTCTTGGAATACATCCCTTACAGCATTCTTGCCGGCGATGACCATATCGTGCCTAGAAACGCCCTCTGAAAGTTCTGAAAGTTCATCAATATTGATATCTGAAAATGATGTATGAGCCAGCGAAAACTTATTCCACACAGCTTTACGCTCGTCAAAAGTTGGATAGTCAATCTTTATGCGTTGCAATCTATCAAAAAGCTCAGCGAAATAATTCGTTAGATCTATGTTGTCTTTTGCAGTTAAGATAGGAAATACATCTTTCTTCTGCAAAATTGTATGAATATACCCCATAATTTCACCATAAACACGTGCATTAGGATTTGGCATATCCATATCTAAGTATTGATCTTGAGAAGAAGCAATCTTGATGAAATCCTGCAAGATATCGATATTTTCAATGATAAAAGTACAAGGAGTTGGAATATCTGTAGGATCAGACATTCCGAACAAGCTCTTCCTAAATGGACCACTTAGCTTTATTGTCCACACGCCCTCATCGTCTGTTCTGACATGCAAGACAACAACTGGATTTCCAATTTCACCAGCTGTAGCTTGGGCAAATTCAAAAACGTCATCACGTGATGAGCCATAGAACAAAAACGGATCGTATGGCGTTTGACCTTCCATTCCATGAAAGATCGTATTCTCACGGACAAACTGACGATACGCATCATCCGAATCGATCTGAAAGCCAAAAACACGCATCGATTTTAATGCCTCATCATACCCAACTAGGCTACTGTAATTTGATGGAATAAATTCATTCTCGTCGTTTGACCGCTGATATGGATCAGACTTCTTAAGACCATCGCCTTGCCCGCGCTTGATATCGCTATTCTCAAGAGAATTTGGAAGTAGTTCTGGCAGAAGTTCATTGCCAACCTCTGAAGCGTCGAGCCTATTAGTGCTAGTCTCTATGCCTCTTGACATCTCTTCACTAAGCTTGCTCATATCTTGAGGATTTATCATATTAAATAGCTTGTTAATAAATGTTGGATCGACTCCTGCTAAGGTCGCCTCAGGAGAATAGATCTTATGGGTACGTTCGATACGATCGCTAGGAATGCCCATCTCTTGCAGTTGATTGATAGTCATATCCTGTAACTGCTTGGCACGCATCGACACCTGTTCAGGAGAGCTGTAGTTTGCGAGCTCAGCAAAAAGAGTCTCAGCGCTCGATCTATCAGAGATATCACAAGCGATAGCCCATGCGTCCTCCAGACCATTTACTGTCTTTATGCCAGGAGAATTATTTGTATTAGCTTTATCTAGCTCATAAGCAGCAATGTAGAGATGAATCGCTAATTTTTTGCAATTATCATTTAAAGCCTTTGTAGCAGCTTCAAGGTAAAAGTCAGCATTTGGTGTGCTGTCTGAATTACGTCTAAAAAAACTGTGGGGAGATTCCATATTCACTCCTCTCCCAAAACCGTTACTTGAATAGAATTGTACATATAAAAAAGTCTACCAGTGTTGTATTTCCCAGCCCATCTTCCGGGCGGCATACGCCAGCTTGTGCTTGGGGTTTACAGCTACAGGATTCTCAGCTACAGCAAGAATATAGATGTCGCTATCATGGTCTGCATAAGAGGAGCCAATCTCCCATGTGCCCTCACCAAATGTCTCATTAGCATATTGCTTTAAACGCAAAAGCTTTTCTTCTCCTTCAACTGGAGCGCCCTCGATTTTTCCAGTGTATACATCATTAACAATTTGCATACGTGTAGAAACTTGATGATCGATTCCTAGTAGATCTGCAAAATGCCTACTAATAGGATCAAAAGAAGCAGAGACTAAAACTACCACATCGCCAGCTCTATTGTGTTGCATGATTGCCTTTATCGCTTTTGGACGAATATGCTTTGAGATCTTTTCACGACAAACCTTTTCAATGTAAGCATCGACCTCATCGACATTTTTACCAGCAAATGTTTTAAAGATACGCTCTCTTACACTTACACTATCTAGATCTAAACCAGCCTTATAGCCCAGCCCCCAAAAACCAGTAATAATTGCACGCCCTATAGGAATAATTCCCTTTTTAAAAAGATTGAAAACCATAATTGCTGGGGATTGGCCTTCAATAATTGTGCCATCAAGATCAAAAACAGCTAGCCGAACTTTAGGTTTGTGAGATAAGTTGGTATCCGCAGGTTCTTCATTACCCTTAATATCCTGTTTTTGGATTGAGGTATCTATCTCTGAAATATTATTAACTCTAAATGTCGAGCTATTCATCGATCCTCTCATATAGATATTTCACTTAAAATCTAGCTACCAATTTAGTAGCTTTAAAAAGATAGGCTAAAAACTATTCATTTCACTAACTATTGTTAAATAGATCTGTTAAAAACATAGCAAATGGAAATTATACACTTGATTATCAGTGGAGCTATGATGCTCTATAAGTTCTACACAATACCGTTTCCCGGATTTTTAAATCAGCTTTTCATTTCGATATAGACAATCAAAAAAAAGCTGTGTAACATAACCAACGCTGCTCGATTAAACATTACTAGTTAATCGAAACCGCAAAGACGGGGTGTTAGCTCAGCTGGTTAGAGCGCTGGCCTGTCAAGCCAGAGGTCGCGAGTTCAAGTCTCGTACATCCCGCCAT
>CAZLCK010000031.1:0-16607 GCA_964558235.1 uncultured Coriobacteriaceae bacterium | reverse complement strand
GACAAAAAGATCAACAAATTCAAACTTACTGCAATTGACAAGTCCACGATTAGTTAATCTAAGCTCCGGAATACACGCAAGCGGGATTAGCGACATTGTCATAAATGGAGAGGGAAGAGTGCAGCCAATCCTTTTCCATGCATGTTGTACAGAAGAAACCATTTGAGCCATCTCGGAAACATTTTTATCATTCATAATGCCAGCGATGGGTAGATCGACTAGCCCGAGAACCTCTCTATCTGAAACAACTGCAAGTCCACCGCCACATCTTTGTAATGTTTGTGCAGCTAAGGCCATATCTTCATCGTTGTCACCTACAACTAACAGATTATGTGCATCATGAGCTACAGTTGATGCCATTGCGCCTCCATGAATGCCAAAACCTTTTACAAACCCACAGCCTTTCAATCCGAGAGCATGATGTCGTTCAAATACAACAGCCTTCAAGATATCTCTAGTACTATCTGTGCAAACGTAACCGTCTTTTACATTCAGATCTTCTAGCAACTCTTTCGTAAGAGTCTTACCACCGATGACCTCAATTACTCGAGTTTTTATTTTTGGAGACTCTGCATAGCTATCTGGAACAGGTATTAGGAAATCTTTAGAATCAATCTCATGACCAACATTAATCGTATCTGTTGCCCAAGATGGCCAATTAAAGGACTCAAGTTCAAATAGAACATCATGACCATCATAAACAATCTCGCCGTCGATCAAGGTCATTTGAACATCAAAGTCGTATAGATTATTTAGCAAAACAATATCTGCGCATTTACCAGGGGAAATAGAGCCAAGTCCATCGTCCATCTTAAAGCATTGTGCTGTGTTTATGGTTACCATCTGAATAGCAGTTATTGGATCAATCCCATTTTGAACTGCTACACGCAAGATTCTGTCCATATGACCTTCATTTTGAATCGTATATGGGTGAGTGTCATCACTTACTAGACACGCAAAACGTAAGTCCAGCGATTCATCTCGTGCAATTGCTGCTAAAACGGGCAGATCTTGCCATGCTGATCCAAAACGCAATTGAGCATACATTCCTAAGCGAATCTTGGCTAATACTTCTTCTGGGCTAGTTGACTCATGACAACATCTAACTCCACTAGCTATGTAGGCATTAAGTCCCTGATCTATATCTGTACTAGAGTAGTGGCCTGTGACTATCTTTTTATATTGAAGCGTCTGTGCAATTTCATTGTGAGGGAGTTCTTGGCCATTTAACACTCCAACAAAATTCATCATTTCACCAAGACCGACAGTACTTTGCCATTCCATAGATTCAGCAATATCTAGTTCGTCAATCTTCGAACCAGTATCCTCAAAGCCGGGAACCGCTGGCACGCATGAAGGAGTTGTAAGCATGCATTTAAGTGGTGTGCGCATAGCATCTTCTAACATGAGATTAACGCCTCTTAATCCCAAGACGTTACAAATCTCATGTGGGTCAAAATAAATTCCTACTGTTCCATGTGGTATTACAGATTTTGCATATTCTCCAGATCCCATCATGGAAGATTCAATATGTATATGACCATCCAAAAATCCTGGAGCTAAATAAAATCCTTGAGCATCGATTACCTTTGTGTCGGAACCTATGCAATGTTTAGCATCACCATTAACTCCTACATAGGCGATTCGTCCGCATGCAACTGCAACATCGACATTTTCAATAATTTCGTGGGTGTTTACATTTACTAGATGAGCATTTTGAATGACTAAATCAGCAAAAGCCTTGCCTTGAGCAACCGCTATTAATTCTTTAGAACACTCCCATAATGGCATCTTGCAAAACTTCGAAATTGATCTAGTCATTATTCATTCCTAAATGTTTAAGAAAATCAAAAAATATGAAAACATTTTTACTGTCTGTACATTATGAGAATATCACGCCTTAAGATTACTCAAGATAAGTTTTTTAAGATGTGTCTTCACGTGGTATATAGGTATTAGAATTGAAAATAATTTTTATAAACTAAAAAAGTATTTAAAGGCTGTTTTTAAGGCCTTAAATCTCAATAACTAGCGATAAGGTTTTTACTAAAAAAAGAAAAAAAGCGAGCCGTAAGTATAGTATGGAAATATTAGTTCTAAGGATAGTAGATCAAATTAAGCAAGGTTGTCTTATTGACGACAATGAGCTGCAAAATATTATCAGGCGTCGCAATCGTGAGCTTAAAAAGATTGGCGAGCCATTAATTGCAAAGCGCGATATATTGCCATTTTTTCTTAAAGCTAAAGAGGATAGTGATATCTTAGCCAAGCTTGGGATCGATAAGGATATAGAGTCTAAATTTGTCTCAACTGTTAGGATGAAACCAAGAAGGAGTGCTTCTGGAGTTGCTACGATTACCGTAATAGCAAAGCCTTGGCCATGCTCTGGACAGTGTATCTTTTGTCCAAATGATGCTGAGATGCCTAAGAGTTATCTTTCAGATGAACCTGCGTGTCAGCGTGCATTGCTTTGTAATTTTGACCCTTATCTGCAAGTCTCCTATAGGTTGAAGGCGCTTTATGAAATGGGTCATCCAGTCTCTAAGGTAGAGTTAATTATTCTGGGCGGCACATGGACTGAATACAATGCGGCTTATAGGCTTTGGTTTGTTAGCGAGATGATACTGGCCTTAAACGATGGTGTAGGGGAGCGTGCTTCTAATAAACGAGATGCTATAGAAGAGATATATTACCAAGCCAAAAAGCGGGATGAAAGATCAGATGAACACGATAGAGTAAGCGATGAACGATGGGATTATTTGCGCGAACTTCAAAATATCAACGCATCTAGCGAATGTAGATGCGTTGGGATGTCATTTGAAACAAGACCTGATCAGGTTAGTCCTCAATCACTAGTCGAATTTAGACGTTTGGGCTGTACTAAGGTTCAAGTTGGAATTCAAAGCCTTGATGAAGACGTTTTGAAAGCTAACCTGAGATCAGTGACACCTAAACAAATTCAAGAGAGCTTTGAGCTGCTTAGGATTTTTGGTTTTAAATCTCATATACATTTTATGCCAAATCTTTTAGGATCAACGCCAGATAAAGATATAGAAGTTTATCGTTCTTTGATGCATGGAGCTCCTTATCAACCAGATGAGGTAAAGATCTATCCATGCACTTTGGTGGATAATACGCCTTTGATGCAATATTACAAAACGGGCGAGTGGCAAGCCTATAGTGAGGATCAACTAGTCGATTTGCTAGTTAAATGTTTTGAAGAAACACCCCGTTTTTGCCGTATATCTAGAGTGATTAGGGATATTTCTTCAAAGGATATTGTAGCTGGAAATAAGAAAGTTAATTTGCGACAAGAGGTGGAAAAGAGGATTTCAAAAAAAGGTAGCGAAGTATTAGAGATAAGACATCGTGAGCGTGCATTAAATAAAATAGACGAAGATAGCCTTGAGCTTTTGGAGACTGAGTACATAACAACAAATACGACAGAATACTTTTTAGAATGGTCTGACAAGTTTGATCGCTTGGCAGGATTTTTGCGGCTCTCTTTACCAAATGCAGATGCTTATAAATTGACTGGTGGAATAATTTCTAAGTATGAGGCTATGATCCGAGAGGTCCATGTATATGGTAGGACTTCTGGTCTAGGCGCAGAAGAATCTATATCTGGCGGAGTTCAGCATTTAGGTTTGGGGACAAAGCTGGTAAATCGAGCATGTGAGATTGCTAAACAATATGGCTATGAAAAGATAAATGTTATTAGTGCTGTCGGTACAAAGTTGTATTATGAAAAACTTGGATTTTATGAAAATGGTCTTTATCAACAGCGTGATTTGAATAACTAGGTAAATTAAGCAATCGGGTTATATTGAGTTATCGGTTTTAAACTACAGATAAATTAGGATGAATTTTAACAATAGGGGGATAAAGATGGTAAATCAAATGATGTTTGGTCTAGGAGATCAACCTTCTGCTATTAGAGAGCTCTTTGCCTACGGATTAAAACGTAAAGCTGAGATCGGCCAGGATAAAGTTTTTGATTTTAGCTTAGGAAATCCATCTGTGCCTGCTCCTGAGAAAGTTAAGCAAACTATGTTGGAGCTTTCTTCTATGTCCCCACAATCGCTTCATGGGTATACCGCTGCTCAAGGGCTAGAAAGTACAAGAAGCGCGATAGCTAAGAACTTAAATAAGCGTTTTAATACCAATATAGATGCAAGTAATCTCTATATGACAATGGGTGCAGCAGCATCTCTTACAATCACAATCAATGCTCTTACTGAGTTAGGCGATGAAATCATTGTAATTAGTCCATATTTTCCTGAATACAAAATGTGGATTGAGTCTGCTGGGGCAAAATGTGTTGAAGTTTTAGCTCGCCAAAGCGACTTTCAAATTGATTGCACTGAAGTTGCTAATGCGATAAATAATAAAACTCGAGCTGTGATAATAAATACTCCAAATAATCCTGTTGGAACTGTATATTCAAAGAAAAACCTCGAGGATTTGGCCGTTGTACTTAAAGGTAAGTCACAAGAACTTGGACCGCCAATCTATCTCATATCTGATGAGCCTTATCGTGAGATTATCTATTCTGGTGCAGATCCAATTTGGATACCTCATATCTACAAAGATACGATCATCTGCTATTCGTGGTCAAAATCACTCAGTATGCCTGGTGAGCGTATTGGGTATGTTCTAGTTGGATCAGAAGTTCATGATTCAAAGAATGTTTATACTGCGATTTGTGGAGCGGGGCGTGCACTTGGATATGTATGCGCTCCAGCGTTTTTTCAGATGGTAATAGAACGATGCGTTGATGAACCAACAGATGTTAAAGCATACGCAGAAAATAGGGAGCTTCTTTGTGCAATTTTAGATGAATTTGGATATGAATATATCGAACCTGAAGGCGCATTTTATCTTTGGGTAAAGTCTTTAGAAGATGATGCTGAAGCTTTTTCTGAGAAGGCTAAAGCGCACGAACTTTTGATAGTTCCATCTGATAGTTTTGGAATTCAAGGTTGGATTAGAATTGGATATTGCGTCGATAGGTCTGTGATTGAAAATTCTAGAGATGCTTTTGCTGCTCTTATGAATGAATACAAATAGTGAGGCTTTGCCTAAGACCTTATTTGTATCGATTTTATATGTCGGTAGATCAAGGACGATAATGCCCGGCTAAGAACTTGTAAGTTGTACTATCTTAGCCGGGCTAATTACTCTAATTACTATGACATCAACTTGCAAATATCATTTGCATATGCAACGGGATCGTCGATAGGAAGACCTTCGACAAGCAACGCCTGATTGTACAGAATGCTTGTATATAGATCGACCTTCTCAAAATCATTAGATGAATAAGCCTCTTTTAGAGTTTCAAAGATTTTGCTCTGCGGATTTATTTCAAGCACTCTCGTGCTCTTAACATTTTGAGAATCTGGCATGGAATTAAAGACCTTCTCCATCTCAAAGGAGATTGGTCCTTCTGCAACTAAACAAACTGGAGCATCTTCGGCACTAAGTCTACTTGAGATCGTCACTTTTTCAACTTGACCATTAAGTGCATCACCCATTCTGATAAGCAGATCAGCATTCTCTTCAGAGACTGCCTTTGTTTGCTCGCGCTCTTCATCTGTCATTAAATCAAGATCGCCAGCTGCAACATTTTTAAACTGTTTTTCTTTGTAGTTTAAAAGTGTGGTGAAGCAAAACTCATCAACATCCTCAGTACAAAGCAATACATCATACCCGCGCGATAAAACAGATTTAACAATGGGCATCTTAGCAAGAAGTTCTAGAGAATCGCCAGCAGAATAATAGATAACATCCTGCTTATCTTCCATCTGCTCAACATACTCATCAAGAGTAACCATCTTGTCGTTTTTTGCACTGTGGAATAGCAACAGGTCTGCTACAACATCTGCATTTGAACCGTAGCTAGAGTAGATCGAATACTTCATCGTACGGCCAAAGTTCTCAAAGACCTTCTCGTAATCCTCACGTTTATCATCGCGCATCTTAGCAAGTTCAGACTTGATCTTCTTTTCGATTCTTCTTTCAATTGCTACAAGCTGCCTATCTTGCTGTAAGATTTCTCGAGAGATATTTAATGACAGATCAGGACTATCAACAATTCCTCTTATAAAACTAAATGCATCGCAGACTAACTGCTCACAGTTTTCCATGATCATAACGCCAGATGAATAGAGTGCTAGACCCTTTTTAAAATCCTTACTATACATATCAAACGGGCGTTGACCTGGAACAAACAGAAGTGCATCGTAGGAGAGTGTTCCTTCAGCATGTATAGAAATCACGCTAGCCGGATCGACCCAATCATGAAAAGTTAGCTTGTAAAAGTCATTGAGTTCTTCATCAGTTACTTCAGATTTAGAGCGCTTCCAGATAGGAACCATTGAGTTTAGAGTCTTGGTTTCAATGTAATCCTCATACTGGGTTTTGTAATCATCCGGAGCATCTTCAGGCTTAGGAAGAGCACGTTGCAAGTTCTCTTCCATTTGAATTGGATACCGTACATAATTGGAGTATTTTTTGACTAAGCTCTCAATAGTTGATGTTTCAAGATATCTACTATATCTTTCTTGATCATCGTCGGATTTAAGAGTCAAAATAACATCTGTGCCATGATCAGATTTTTCACAAGGCTCTATAGTATAGCCCTCAACACCTTTAGAGACCCATTTGAAGGCCTCATCGCTTTTGTATGAACGTGTGATGACCTCAACCTTATCGGCAACCATGAATGATGAATAAAAACCAACACCAAACTGACCAATGATGTCCACATTGTCAGTCGATCCAGAGGCTGCATCAGGATTTTCATTCTTAAATTCAAAACTTCCCGAATGGGCAATTGTGCTGAGGTCACTTTCTAGTTCTTCTTTAGTCATTCCGATTCCAGTATCTGAAATCGTTAACGTTCTAGCATCCTCATCAGTTTCAATGAGGATGCGTAGATAGTCTTTTGAAAGTTGAATCGAGGAGTCTGTTAGGCTTTTAAAATATAATTTGTCTACCGCATCAGATGCATTCGATATTAGCTCTCTTAAAAAAATCTCTTTGTTCGTATAGATCGAATTGATCATCAAATCCAGCAGTCGCTGGCTTTCGGCTTTAAACTTTCTCAACTAAAACCATCATCTCCTCTATTGATCGGGTTTAGATCGTCTTTACATGATCATATACCCAAGGAGGACATTTAGTAGAGTAGAAAAGTATCTTGTTGTAGCCAGGTACCGGCCAGGTGTCCTCTGGCATTATCATCTCCATTGCATCAACAGCTTCGCGCAGGTTTTTCATTGCAGGGATAACCTCATCATGGTAAGCACGCGCCTTCTCCATATCGTCATCTTTAGAGCATGCAACCTTCTCGCCTGAATACAAGGCTTCAATACAATCAGAGATCTTATCTAGCCCACTAACAAGTCTATCGAGAAGTCCCATCTCACTTCTGCATTCAACACCGAGTTCTTTCTTAGCAGCTAGTGACTCGGCAACTTCCTTAGAAAAGCGGCTGACAGCTGGCATGTATAATGTGTCTGCCATCGAAAGCATTGTATTAGCTTCGATATTTATAACCTTTGAGTATTGTTCAAGTTTTGCAAAGTAACGGCTTTCAATCTCAGCCTTAGAAAGAACGCCCATCTCCTCATAGAGCTCAACGTTTTTGTCGTTGATTAAAGCTGGCAATGCATCGACTGTGCTTGGCAGATTTGCAAGACCTCTTCTTTCAGCCTCTTCTTTCCACTCTTCTCCATATCCATTTCCATTAAAGATGATTGCACGGCTCTCACGCAAAGACTTAACGACGCGATTAAATGCTGCTTCGCGGAAATTATCTACACCCTCAAGATCGTCAGCAAACTCTTTTAAAACCTTCGCAACTGCAGCGTTTAATACATAGTTTGCATCTGCAAGATTAACATCACTTCCTGGCATGCGGAATTCAAATTTATTTCCTGTAAATGCAAATGGGGAAGTGCGGTTTCTATCGGTGGTGTCGCGCTTGAACGTTGGAATTACATTAACACCTAGATCCATTATGCCCTCTGGGGTTTCCTTGTATTCAACCCCATTAATCAAAGACTCGACTAATGCATTGAGATCATCACCTAAGAATACCGAGACGATAGCTGGTGGAGCTTCATTGGCACCTAAGCGAAGATCGTTACCAGGGCTTGCAACACTTGCACGAAGTAGGTCTTGATACCTATATACAGCTTCGATTACTGCACTCAAAAATACTAAGAAGCGAAGGTTTTGTCCTGGATGAGCACTTGGATCTAAAAGATTTACGCTTCTAGAACCAATGGACCAGTTGTTGTGCTTACCGCTGCCATTGATACCTTCAAATGGCTTTTCATGGGTAAGACAGATCATGTCGTGACGCTTTGCAACGTTTTTCATCACTTCCATGATGATTAAGTTTGCATCTATTGCAGCATTTGCAGAATCAAAGATTGGGGCAATCTCATGTTGTGAAGGCGCAACTTCGTTATGTCTTGTCTTAGCTGGAACACCTAGCTCCCAAAGCTCCTTATCTAGCTCCTTCATAAACCTTGAGACTCTAGGACGAATCTTTCCAAAGTAGTGCTCTTCAAGCTCTTGACCCTTACAGGGTGGGCAGCCAAAGAGTGTGCGTCCAGTCATGATTAAGTCTAGGCGTTTCGAGTAATCATCTCTAGGAATTAAGAAGTACTCCTGCTCGGGACCTACAAAGGTGGTTATATGTCCAATATCCTCACCGAATAGTGCAACAACACGCTCGGCCTGTTTGCTGACGGCCTCCATCGAGCGCAATAGCGGAGTCTTTTTGTCTAGTGCTTCACCGGTATATGAGCAAAATGCAGTAGGGATACACAAAACATCGTCTTTTATAAATGCATAGCTTGTTGGATCCCACGCGGTGTATCCTCTGGCTTCAAAAGTAGCTCTTAATCCTCCAGAAGGAAAACTCGATGCGTCTGGCTCACCCTGGATTAGTTCTTTTCCAGAAAAACTCATCAAAGCACGACCGTCAGGGGTTGGATTAATAAAGCTGTCATGTTTTTCAGAAGTTACACCAGAAAGCGGTTGGAACCAGTGAGTAAAATGTGTTGCTCCGAGCTCGATAGCCCATTCTTTCATAGCGTGAGCTACAGTATTGGCAACCTCTGGAGTGATCCTTTGGCCATTTTCAATAGAAGATTTTAATTCTTTGTAAGTGGCGCTAGGGAGGCGTTCTTTCATCACATGATCGTTAAAGACCTTCTTGCCATACTCTTCAGAAATTTTTGGCATTTTTAGATCCCTTTCTATTTATCCAATGTAACTATGTGCCTTCAAGAAACGTTATAGTTTAAATGTTTCGATTTAGTTACTCTTGCGCGAAGCTTGCGTTAATTAAGATATTATCCTATAAGGAAAAATATCTTTTAATATACCTTGAAATACCTACTGTTTTTTAGAAAGAGTGGTGTTAAATGCTAAACGACAAAGACTTTGTCTTAAAACAAATTGAAGAGCGAGATATCCATTTTATCCGCCTTTGGTTTACAGATGTTTTGGGCACTTTAAAGTCAATGGCCGTAACAGATAGCGAAATTGATAATGCATTAGAAAATGGCATGGGATTTGATGGTACTTACATTTCTGGATTTAGTACAGTTGAAGAATCTGATATGTTGGCTATGCCTATTCCAAATACCTTTCAGGTTTTACCTTGGCGTCCACAAACAGATGGCGTAGCTAGGATGTTTTGCGAGATTAAAAACCCAGATGGAACTCCTTTTGATGGTGACCCTAGAAACACTTTAAAAAGAATTGTTACCAAGGCTAAAGAGATGGGTTTTACTGCCAACATTGGTACAGAGCTAGAGTATTACTACTTCAAGGATGAGAAAAATCCAGAGCCTATCGATATGGCTGGATATTTTGATTTAACCTCGGATGATCATGCATCTAATTTGCGCAGATCGACAATTTTGACTCTTGAAAAAATGTCGATCCCTGTTGAATATTCTCATCATGAGTGTTCGCCATCACAACAAGAAATAGATCTACGTTTTTCCGATGCTCTATCGATGGCCGACGCTGTTATGACATATAAACTTGTCGTTAAAGAGGTTGCACTTCATCATGGGGTATATGCAACATTTATGCCCATGCCCAGAAGCGATTTTAATGGTAGCGGTATGCATATTCATCAATCTCTCTTCGATAAAAATGGTGACAATGCATTTTTTGATCCAAATGATCCTGATGGCCTTAATCTTTCCAAGATTGCAAAACACTATATTGCTGGACTTTTGCGCTATGCTCCTGAATATTTAGTTGTTACAAATCAGTGGGTTAACTCCTACAAGCGATTGGTTAATGGAAGAGAAGTTCCTAGGTTTGTAAATTGGGCTAAATCAAATAGGTCTTCGTTTATTCGCATTCCAACCTATAGGTTGACGGACTCGATCTCTTCTCGCGTTGAGATTAGAGTGGCAGATCCTGGAGCAAATCCTTATTTGGCTTTTGCTGCTACTATCGCAGCAGGCCTAAAGGGTATTGAAGAAGAGCTAGAACTTATGGATCCATGTGATGGGGTCGATTTTTCGCAAATTGATTTCACAAAATGTAATAGTGACTTTGTGAAGTTGCCTGAGTCTTTATCTAGATCCTTAGATATATTTGAGCAATCTGAATTTATGCGTGATGTTTTAGGAGACCATATCTTTAATTATCTGTTAGAAACTAAGCGCCAAGAGTGTTATGAGTTCGAAAGAGCTGTAACAGGGTGGGAGACGGATAGATATCTTTCCATGCTTTAAAAGGTTTATGAATTGGACTTTAAGATCTTTTTCAATAGCTGAATTCTGTTTTATAGCGGATACAGAGTAAGGTTAAATATTATGCATCAAAAGAAAATAATAGTTTTCAGTCCTACTGCAGAGCTAGAAATAAAAATCAGGAAGTTAGTAGAAGGCATGGAAGCAGAAGTTGTTTCTGCAGGAATGCCTTTGTCGCATCTTAATGATTGGCATATTGCTGGTGGATATGATCTTGTTGTTGCTCAAGCTAATAGTAGCGATATTACAAAATTGTCTGAATTAGAAGGATCTGCTTCAGACGAAGGTGAATTTTCCTTGCTTCTAGTTGTTAATGAAGATAATCTTGCTTCACTTAGAGTTCCTGTGCAGATTTTTTGCGACTTTGTCTGTGATTATGCTCGCGATGCCGAAATGATTGCTCGTATTAGAAGGCTCTTATGGCCTGGTGAAGAATCTGGTGAAAATGAGTTCATTCGACAAGGCAACTTAACGCTTAATTTGGCAACCTATCAAGTAAAAATATCTGGAGAGCCAGTTGACTTTACATATTTGGAATATGCGCTTTTGGCTTTTTTGATTACACATCCAGGTAGAACTTATTCTAGAGATGCTCTACTCAACCGTGTTTGGGATTTCGATTATTATGGAGGCTCTAGAACTGTTGATGTTCATGTAAGAAGAATCAGAGCAAAATTAGGTCCAGATCTAGCTCAACACTTAAAGACTATTAGAGGTGTTGGATATCTCTGGAGCTACTGAAAGGTAGATCAGATCGCTATATGAAAAAGATTGCAGTAATCGATGGTAACAGCCTTATGCATAGAGCATTTCATGCTGTGCCATCTTATATGATGACATCCAATGGAGTTCATACTAACGCAGTTTTTGGATTTATAGCGATGCTTATAAAACTTGTAGAAGTTTTTGAACCAGATGCTGTTATTGCTGCTTTTGATGCGGGGATACCTAAGTTCAGATTTGACGCAATTCAAAAATATAAAGCTCAGCGTCCACCAACAGATCCTGATCTTAAAGAACAATTTCCTCTAATCGAAGAGCTTTTGGAAGCTATCGGAATACCTGTAGTAAAAATTCAGGGTTATGAGGGAGATGACATTTTAGGCACTCTTTCTGCTCGAGGTGATAAAGAAGGATTTGAGACATATCTTGTTACTGGAGATAGGGATGCATTTCAACTTGCATCTGAGCATTCAAAGATAGTTGCTACTCGTGTTGGATTAAGCGATGTAAAGATCTATGGCCCGGATGAGGTTGTAGAAAGATATGGAATCGCTCCAGATCAGGTAGCTGATTTCATCGCACTTAAAGGTGATAGCTCAGATAATATTCCTGGTGTTCCTGGTGTTGGTGAAAAGACAGCTGCAAAGCTATTGAACCAATATCACGATATTGAAAATTTAGCTGAGCATGTAGATGAACTTAAGGGAAAGATTGCTAAAAATATCTCAGACAATTTAGATGTAATGGCAGCTGGAAAGGTTGTTGCAACAATTGTTAGGGACTTGGATATCGATATCGATCTGGATTCGATTGTATTTCCTAATTTTGATCCCCAAAAGGCAGTTGCAGCTTTTAAAAAGCTTGAAATCGGTTCTCATATTCCAAAAGTATTAGCTTGGCAAAAATCTTCAAACGAATTTGTTTTGGAAGAAGAAACATTGGATTATGAGATTGTTTTAGAAGATAAGGTTACAAATTTTATTCAGGAACTTGTCGATAATAATGCCAAGGTTGCTATTCTATTAAATCTTAATGATACAAATTCCAATAATGGTTCTATGTCTTTGGGACTAGATTTATATGAAGAATCAAAATCATATAGGCTTGCAATTTGTAGTGACAACAAGATTGCTTTTATTAAAGACAATAATCTAAATGAGACTTTGTGCTTACTTCTCAGTAAATGCTTTGTAATTACTATTGATTTAAAAAATATTTTTCAATTTCTATCTCCTCCTGATTCATCAATTCCTGCTTTTATAGATCTAGATTCAATCGATTCTTCCAAGATCTTTGATATCAGTATTGGGGCATATTTACTTGATTCTTCAAGATCAAATTACACCATCGAGTTTTTAGCCTCACAATATCTAGGCATTGCTTTAGAAGAAATAGATTCTAAGAATAAAAATGCTGTAAATGAACTAAATGACGATCAGATCGCCAAACGTGTTAAGGTCATTTTTGATCTATACCCTGTGATTTTGGACAAACTTCAATCAGATAATTCATTTGGATGTTTTGAGAATATAGAGATGCCTTTAGTTGCTGTTTTAGCCTCTATGGAACGAAATGGTCTTGAGATTAACAATGAGCGTATTTTTGAACTATCGAAGCAGATTGGTCAAGAAATTTCAGAAGTATCTAATCAGATTTATGAGCTTGTAGGGGAGAAGTTTAATATCTCATCACCTAAGCAACTATCAGAGATCTTGTTTGAAAAGTTAAAACTCCCAGCAAAGAAAAGGTCAAAAACAGGCTATTCGACCAATGCTGAAGTTTTGAATTCACTGATTGATAAACATCCGGTACCTGGTTTAGTTTTGGAATATCGCGAGCTGTCAAAGATAAAGAATACCTATTTAGATACGCTTCCAAGTATGGTTCGTGGTGATGGGCGTTTACATACAACTTTTAACCAAACTATTGCTGCAACAGGACGTCTTTCTTCATCTGATCCAAATTTACAAAATATTCCTGTACGCACCGATCTCGGGCGCAATATAAGGACAGCTTTTGGACCATACAAGGAGATGCTTGATGATAATAATGAAGGCGCTGTCTTTTTATCAGCCGATTATTCTCAAATCGAGCTTAGGTTATTAGCACACCTATCTGGAGATCAAGGGCTAATCGATGCTTTTAATCATGGCAGCGATTTTCACACCTCAACTGCTTCGCGCATTTTTGGTCTTGAGCCAGATTTGATAACCCCTGAGCTTAGAAGCAGGGCAAAAGCGGTCAATTTTGGAATTGTTTATGGACAGCAAGCTTTTGGTCTATCAAAGTCGCTTTCTATATCTATGGGTGAAGCTCAACAGATGATCGATAAGTATTTTGAAGCCTATCCAGATGTTAGAGTCTATCTCGATGGATTAGTTGAATATGTCCGAAAGCACGAGTGGGTTGAGACTATATTTGGAAGAAAGCGTCATATAAGGGATATCAATTCTAAAAACGCAATCCAAAGATCTCAAGCTGAGCGCTTTGCTATGAATCATCCGATGCAAGGGAGCGCTGCTGACATAATCAAGCTAGCTATGATAAATGTTGAGCGTAGAATTTCTCAAGAGGGATTTAAATCGATTATGATGTTGCAGATTCATGATGAACTCGATTTTAGCTGTCCAAATGAGGAAATCGAGGCTTTATCTGAACTAGTTCAAGAAGAGATGTCTGGTGTTGTAGAACTTAAAGTGCCGCTAGAAGTCTCAATTTCCTATGGATCAACCTGGGCTGACGCTAAGTAGATTTTTAGAGGTACAACTACTTAGACATATCCCTATCTTGGTGAATAGACATTTTTAAATGCGTTGAATGCCTTGTCAAGACCCTCAGAAAGTGGTGTGTAGCTGACTCCAAATGTTTCAGAATACTTACTTCCATCATATAGCTCATCATCTTCTAAAGGATAGGGAAGCGCTATACCCTCTCTGATAGTTTGCTCGACTGTAACATGAACGCTTGGAAAGTCCTTACCCCACCAACGCCTTAGCTCATCGTAGAAAACTTTGTATGTTACAACCTCTGGTGCTGAAAGATTAAAGACCTCGTTATAGGCACGCTCATCTCCTATAAAATTAAGAATCGCTTGAGCAGCATCCCCAACATAGACAAAGTTGAAGTGTGAGTGGCTGTCATCAAGAATTTCAATCTGCTTACCCTTCACAAGTTTTTCAATAAACCAAGACTCACGAGGTGCATAGTTAAATGGACCGTAGATAAATGATGGGCGAGCAATTGTATAAGGAATTCCATATTTTTGACATGCCTCAATTACCTCATCTTCCAACTTAGATTTATTGCAGATATAGTCTGTGACCATTGAGTTGTCGGATTCATAAAGGATCGGATCGTCCTCTTTTTTAATACCACGATCTCCAGGAATATAGACACTAGCAGTACTTATATAGATATACTGCCCAATTTGGTTATGGAATTTTTCAATTATTGGGGCAATTTCTCCAGGATTGTATGCACAGAAGTCAACGAAAGCATCAAATTTGATATCCGAAGGAATAAGTGTCGCCATTGTGTCAACATCATGACGATCGCATTTGTACTCGGTAATACCTTCTTTATTTAAAGGTGCCTTTCCGCGATTTACAACATGCAAAATCGGATCTTGCGCACGTGAGGCAAAGATAGAAAAAACTCTCCCCAAAAAATAACTTCCTCCAATTACAAGAACCTGTTTGGGCATTTTATCCTCCTGAAAACAGTATTTAAAGTGTTATTTATTTTATTAGTTAAACTAATAAAATCGATTAAAAGAGGCCGCCGCTGTATCCCCATAGCTAAAACAAAGGGTTTATCGGCGATAATTTTGAGGCTCTACAAGATAGAAGAGATCTCCAATACCGCTAGAGCACATTTTATCCCATCTATAGCACTTGACATTATTCCTCCAGCATATCCAGCTCCCTCACCACATGGATAAATTCCGTAGACATTTGAGGAGTATTTGTCATTTCGAAGAATTCTAACGGGAGAAGATGATCTTGTTTCAACTCCAGTTAAAACTGCATCTGATAGATCAAAGCTTTTGATCTTTTTTCCAAATATCTGTATTCCTTGGGCAATGGAGTCTGTAACATATTTTGGCAAGACCTCCTCAAGAGATGTCCATTTGACTCCTAGAGGATAACTAGGTGATACATTGCCACATTTAGTGGATTTACAACCTTTAATAAGGTCGCCGACAAGTTGTGCAGGTGCTTCCCAATTCTTCTTACCAAGCAAAAAGGCTCTGTGTTCAATTTCTCGCTGAAACTTTATTCCACTCAAGGGATGTTTATCACCAAAGTCTTTAGTGTTTATTCCCACTAAAATTGCTGAATTGGCATTTTTAGAGTCGCGGGCGTAATTACTCATCCCATTAACTACTAAATGTTCATTTTCACTTGCTGCAGCAACTACGCTGCCTCCAGGACACATACAAAATGTATAGACAGATCTACCAGATTGTAAATGTGCAGACAGCTTATATTCGCTAGCTTTAAGTGCGGGATGATCTTTCAATTTTCCATATTGGCTTTCGTCAATTAGTGACTGGGGATGTTCAATACGTGCTCCGATTGAAAAGGGTTTTTGTTGCATCTCTAAACCCTTGTTAAATAGCATCTCCGTAGTATCAGTTGCGCTATGACCTATGGCCAAAATAAGCTGATTACAGAGTATTTCTTCCGTGCTGTCGTCGGATTTTCTTACTAAGATAGCCTGCAATTGATTTAGAGAGTCAGTCTTAAAGTCCACAAATTGTGTATCAAAAATAAATAAGCCACCTAATTTTTCGATTCGTCGTCTTAAGGACTTGATAACTGTTTTTAGTAGGTCTGTCCCAATGTGAGGATGAGCTTGCCATAATATCTCTTCTGGTGCTCCAGCATCGACAAAAGTTTGTAAAATACTTGGTGAATATTTACTCGAAACACCAGTTGATAGTTTGCCGTCAGAGTAGGTACCAGCTCCGCCTTCTCCAAATTGGACATTTGTTTTTTCATTGAGTATGCCAGTTGTTTCAAATTGTTTAACCTCTTTTGTCCGCTTTGAAACTTCTGAGCCTCTCTCTAAAACAATGGGATTTAC
>CAZLCK010000030.1:7855-16815 GCA_964558235.1 uncultured Coriobacteriaceae bacterium | reverse complement strand
AATTACGAATCAAGCTCTTGGGTCTCTAAAACTACGCACTGATTTCCTCTAGAAGCAAACACTTCTTCAAATTGTTCTTTATCATATTCAGCCAGACCAGAGATTGGATCAGCAACTACAACCGTAGTCTCTGTATAGCCAATCAATACAGCACCATGATCATTGGTAGCCCACTCAACATATTTGCCATCTTCTGTATACCAACCTTGTGTAGCGTTGCGATCCTCCATACCAGTTGTCACCCAAACAACAACTGGCTGGCCTTGACTAACCCTGACATATAGTTCTTCAACCGTACTACCAGTGATATCAACAGCATACAAAGTGCTACCTTGGTCTTCAAGATAAGCATTTGCAGCTGTTACAATAGCGTCTGTACCGCAGATATAACCGGTCCCAAACGGATCGCCCACAAAATACTCATCCATGTCTGGTCCATACAAAAGTCCATCTTGTCCATAGTAAAAATTTGCTGATGCTGTGGGCAAATACTGTGAAGCCATCTCGGTCTTACTTACAGAATATCCGTAATAGTTTAGTGCCATTGTTAAGGCTGTAATCTCACATCCAGTTGGAAGCTCTGGATCTTGATAGACAATTGGAAAGTCTTCGATAAGTGCTGTGGAGGTATCGTTTAGTATGTCCTCAACTAACTGCGACTCTAGAACAGAGTCGTCACTAGAATCTAGCTCTTCTGCGTAGTCTAGTTCTTCAGCAGCTACGCATCCCCCAACGCATACGCCAATTGCAACAATCACCAGAAGAAATGGAATTATTAATACTTTGCTTAATCTTTTGAGGCTCACTTCATTTCCTTTTAGGCCAGCTATTGTGCTCATAGCTTCAGTCGAAAATATTTCCTCAACTCCCTAAGCCTACCACCCCCCCCCACTCTGCAAGGTTGCAGTTGGTGTTGCGCGGAATTAGAAAAGTTTCGGCCGAAAATATTTCCCTGACTTCTTACGTATAAACTACTTTTCTGGAAAGGGTCTGAAAGAACTCTATTGCCGTTATTGCTTGATATTTTGTTTTTATTCGAGAGAAGAACTACTCTGTTTTAGGTCTCCATTACCTCGCTAAGAGACACACCATATTCCTCTGTGTCAAAGATTGATTTGTAAGCTGGGCGAATAATCTTTCCGCCGCTAACTAACTCTTCAAAACGATGTGCTGCCCAACCAGCCATTCTTGAGCATGCAAAGAGTGGTGTAAATAGATCTCTAGGAATTCCTAACATCGTATAGACAAGTCCACTAAACATGTCGATGTTCGGACAAATAACTCTGTTTGAACCTTTTGCTTCATTAATCGCATCAGGGGCAAGACGAGCAATGCTCTCAAGCATCTTAAAATCGCCTTCGTATTCCGTCCCCTTAACAAGGCGACCGGCATGGTGTCTACAGATTTCAGCGCGTGGGTCGGACAGGGTATAGACCGCATGACCCATACCATAGATAAGCCCGGATTTATCAAAAGCCTCCTTGCGAACGATCTTACGAAGATAATCCATCAGCTCACCATCTGTTGGATTATCACCCACGTGAGCCTTAATATCATCAAACATATCAGAGACTTTGATATTTGCTCCGCCGTGCCTCACACCCTTTAGTGAACCGATCGCGCCAGCATATGCAGAATATGGATCTGTGCCTGCAGATGTTAGTGTGCGACATGTAAATGTTGAATTATTCCCACCGCCATGCTCAGCATGAAGCATCAACATGATATCGAGCATCACAGCCTCTTCATGCGTAAACTCTCTATTTGGACGAAGCATCGAAAGAATAGTCTCAGCGGTGGACTGCCCTGGGATAAAGCGGTGCAAAATCATTGACTCGTTATACTTAAAAGCACGCTTTGCGTAATAGGAAAGCACCGCTATACGAGGCAAACGCGAAAGAAGCGATACAGCGACTTCGACTTCATGACGTGGGTCTGTGGACTCAGGATCATGCGCGTCATACGAGTACAAAAGCGAAACAGCACGCATAAGCATATTCATGATATTTAGTGTGACATTTCGCATGATATTTTCAGAGGTGAAGTTGTCAGGAAGCTCACGGCAACCATCCAAAATTTCTCTAAAAATTGTTATCTCATTTTCCTCAGGAAGCTTACCTAGCAACAATAGATAACAAATTTCTTCAAATCCAAAACGATCAGCTTCAACAGCGTTGTTGATTAGGTCATAGATGTTATAGCCTCTAAAGGTAAGGCGGCCTTCAACAGGCATTTTGTCACCCTCGTCGATAACATAACCATGAACGCTGCTTATTTGAGTGATGCCTGCAACAACTCCAGTCCCATCGTTATTACGCAGACCACGTTTTACATCATATTCAGCGTAATATTTACGATCGACTGAGTTGCGCTTTACAAAATCCATAGCAAAGGCGGCGCGTGCATCATCTGACATGCGTCCTTCGTCGCCTATGTTTGGTGTCATTAATTCTGGATCTGTCGGAATTTTGCTTGGGCTATATTGCATATATAACACCTCCTTGAAGCTTTACATTCTACTCCACTAATACAAAACGAAATAGACGAAACTCACGTTTTGTCGGATATTTGTGTTGAGATTTTTATAATCGAAACTTTTCACCCTTCCGCACAACCCCTAGAGAGAAGCGGTAAGCTCAAAAAATTACCAGATTTTATAATGCGCGCTTAAATGAGCGTTTTTGATATTGGTTAAACATGGCGGATAGCTAATCAAGAAGGTGCTTTTGCCTATCCTGATCAGCATAGTTTATATATTTTGGCAAACCAGCAGTTACCTGATCTAGAGAAACCATGTTGATTAGAGAGATTGCATTTGACTTGCAAACATCTTGGCAAGCTCCACATTGGACGCAAAGCAATGGGCGCACAATAAAACCTAGGACTTTGTGACCATCAAGGTTTTTCTCAATCGCTTTTGTTGGACAGTAGGCAGTACATAAAAAGCAGTTCGTACATTTTGTTGAGCTGATTTCGATATCTCCGAATATGCGAGATGGAATTTGTGGCGCCCTAGATGAAACAGAATCAGAAGAGGATGCAGAACCTATATGGCTTAGCGACTCTAAAGCCCAGGCACATATCTGACCTCTAGATGCTACTTCGATTGCTGACCCAGAAACATCTAATCCAAAAGCGGCGGCAACTCTTTGGACATCAGGGCTTCCTACTACCTCATCGATTATGTCAGAGACGGTCTGCATCGCCTCTCTTTTTGCTCCGCCAAAAAGATCTCGTCTAGAAAGTGACTCGTTTGAAAAGCTTGCCTTATCGATCTCATAGGCATCCTGAGGAAGTTCGCTTAGATAGCTCATGATTTTTTGTTCGCCTAGGCCAATAACATCGAGTTGGGTCAACACGTAATCACAGATCAAAGTCCAAACAGCGCCAAAACACCCTGTTTTACAATTTTTACAATCACCGCTAACTAATCTAATCTCACTAGCACCACCAGCAAACAGAGTAAGCAAAAGAGCTTCATCTATTCTCTCTAGACATCTTAGAGTTAAAACCTTTGCTCTATCAAAATCTCCAGCATCTTCTAAGACCTTATCGCACGCAAGAATTGGTCGTCCGTTAGTGCTTACCATCGACTGCAAAGCATTGCGCAACAGATCGCGCCAAGAAAGCCAGTTTGACTTAACTGCGCCAATTGGACAGACCGTTACACACGCGCCGCAATGTGTGCAGCTATCTTGATCTACAGATACCTCTTTACCTTCAAGGGTGATGGCGTCGTTTGAACAGATCTCGACACATTTTCTACATTTCAAACGACGATTTTTTACGCCAATGCAAATTTGAGAGTCGATAGCTATATCATCGCTAAAAAACTCCGCGCCGATCAAACGCTTTGCTATGTTTAAGTTGTCGACCAAGATACTATTCAAAATTCCTTATACCATTTTGCGTAATAATCCAGGGCAGTGCTCTATCATGAGATTCCACTGGAAGCTGCCCATGAAAAAGCTGCTCTTCGTAAAAAATTCCAGCGATATCTGCATCTAAGTCTTCACGAGCAAGATAGGTATCGTAATATCCCCCGCCGTATCCCATGCGATATCCATCTAAGTCAAACGCAACACCTGGAACCAAAACTAGATCTATCTCATCTTCGCTAACCACATTTAAACCTTCAGGCAAATCAACTGCTTTTGATGGATTGGCCAAAAATTCCATGGATAGCTTGCCAGCTTCCACCATATCCGGCCTAATCTCAATAAACTCCATTCGTCTTGAGGCCATGGTACATGGCACTACCAATCGCTTGTCTGCAGGAAAATCCTCAAAAAGTTTCTCAAAGGAGAGCTCACTTCCCATAGGAGCATAAGCTGCTACGGTCTTAGCGCGAGCAAAAATCTCTGAGGCTAACAAGATCTCACATGCCTTCCAAGAGGCATCGAGACGTTTTTTTATATCGAGCGATTTACGCACTGATTTCATCAACATTCGAACTTGATTTTTATCCGGATGGACGTACTCATAATTACTATTTTCGAGCTCATCCAAAGCGGGTAAGACATCAGCTAGAGGCATCCCAACGACTGTGTCATAATCCCCATCGATGCCATCAACTAGCTGCGAGCCAGCACCTTGAATCCCATATGATCCAGCTTTATCAAAAGGCTCACCTGTTGCAATGTAATCAGCTATATCTTGATCGCTAAGCTGCTTAAAAGTTACAGCTGTGCTCTGAGAAAAAACAATCTTTGAATCATCGTATAGAAGAATACACACACCGCTTGTCACGTAGTGGGTCTTTCCCGAAAGCTCACTTAGCATCCTAAAAGCATCATCAGCGTCCTTGGGCTTGCCATAGGCTTTATTGCCTAAAAACACAATCGTGTCGCTCGCCAAAATTGGGATTTTACAATCCTCATTCAATAGCGCTTTTGCACCTTGAGCTTTGAGTGTGGCTACAGTCTCAGGGAGTTTATCGAGCTTAATCGAGGAGTCGTTTGCTGCCGACTCGCTTACTGCCGACTCATCGCAATCCGACACTAAACATGCAAATTGCACACCATTTTTCTCAAGCATTTGTGCGCGCCTAGGAGATGCAGATGCCAAAACAACTGTCATCTTATCAACTGATCCGATCTCTTTTGCTAAAATTTCACCCATATCTAAGCCTTTAAAGTCAAAACCTCTATAAAATTTATAGGGCAGCAAACTTTCAAAGCACATATCTAACTGCTATGTTAGTAACAATCCTATCTAAAATATGCCAAAGCAGCCTATGTCATGCTATCTTATTAACCTAGTTGCATTTTTATCTAGAAAGGGAGCTTTTGATGGCAAACGTCCGCAAAAAGCAGATTGAAAACGTTCAAGGAAACGACTCAAATACAAATAATACTTCTACGGCAAAAAAAGCCGAAAATAATAGAGAGCAAGAGATTGAACAGATGACTATCGGTCAGGTTGTCGATGAAACAAAAGAGATAGTCAGCTCGGATGAGATAGCCAGATCGGATGAAGATGACAGCTCTGAGAATGCAACCGATCTCGAGAGCTCAAACGATGATGCGGAATCTAAAGATTCAAAAGAGGAGACACAGGCCCCTCCAAAAAAACGCATGACTTCAGCTGAGCGTCGCGCAAAGATGCAGGCTGAAGCTCAGCAGCGCGAAAAAGAATCGGAAGAGTGGCGCAAACGCAACAAAGAGATCTTCGATTCTGTCTTGGCCTTTGCAAAAACCGACGACATCGGTGACCTTGAAGAGGACTACAACGATGTTGAGCCCGAAAGACTCATAAAGATCACCCAGACACAGAGGGAAAAAACAAAAGTTACCTTTACACAAAAGAAGAACAATATATCTGGTGGTATTGGAGCGATCGACGAGCTGGTCAACAGCCAACGCGCTTATTTTGAGAGCTCTGTCACGATTCCGCAAAACTGGCGCGGGCGTGCGCTTTTGCGTTTTTCGACTCTAATCAAAAAATACGAAGAGCCACTCATTGAAGCGCTCCATCGTGACTTAGGAATCTCTAAATACGAGGCCTACATGACCGAAATTGCCCCGGTCTACGAAGAGTTAAATATTGTTCGCGAAAAATATCGCCCATGGACCAAGAAGAAAAGAGCTCGCATCGCATTTAAGATGTTCCCGGCCTTTACTCGCACAGATTGGCATCCTTTGGGTTGCGCGTGTATTATCAACTCTTGGCAAAGCCCAGTTGCTGGCGCTGTTATTCCGATGGTCTCAGCCTTAGCAGCAGGATGCACAATCACGGTTAAAAACTCATCTCGCACAAGACGTGTAAATGAGGTTTTAGCAGCGGCAATCGATGAGCTTTTTAAGCCTGAATGCGTCAAATTTATCTATGGCGAAGATGATTTAGATCGAGCTTTGGGGTCTGCGCGCTTTAATAAGATCTTTTATTGTGGCTCACGCGAAGGAGCCACAGAGGTTTTGCATGGAGCAGCAGAAAATCTTGCTAAACCAACTATCTTGATAGAGGGCAATAATCCATGTTATGTAGATCAAACTGTAGATCTAAAAATGGCAGCAAAACGCATAATGTGGGGAAAGATGATCCACGCAGGACAGACACGACTCACTCCAAGCTGGGTAATTTGTCACGAAAGCGTCCAGAAGGCTTTCATCAACAGGCTTTACGAGTATGTAAAGAACACCTATGGAGAAAACCCGATTGAATCAGACGATTATCCAAGAATGTTTAGTCGCAAAGAATATGAGCAGGCCTGTTCTTTGATCGACAATCTTGGCAGCAAGGCAAATGTCATCTTTGGCGGAGAGCGCGATGCTAAGACTTTGCGTATTGCCCCAACGGTTATTTTGGTAGATACGATTAACCATCCGATCTTTAAGAAGAAGATAATCGGACCGATTTTGCCAGTTGTCGCCTACAAGCGTCCAGAGGATGCTTTTGATGAAATCGGTAAGCTCCCAACACCTCCGGCACTCTATCTGTTTACAAACAATAAACCAGCCATTCGCTATGCATCGTTTTATGTGGAATATGGCTGTGGGTGTATTAACGACACTTTGATGCAAGTCGCCAACCGCTTCTCCTCGCGCTATATGATGGGCAATGCCGGATTTGGCGCAGTTGGTGGTAAGGCTGGAGTGGAAGAATTCGGAATCAGAAAGCTAATTACAAAGAGCAACAAGCGATTTACACAGTCGTTTAGATTCCCACCATTCCCACAAGATATTAAGAAGATCCAAAGGAAGTACAAGCTAAAGAGCAACAGGTAAAAATAGTACTGAACACAACGGCTAGATACTCAAAAACAACATAGATAAATTTAGGCTCAGGAGAGGGGCATTATGAGTTTAATCGAAGCGTTTAAAGGCTGGCATTATGCCAAACCAAAAGGCTTTGATATCTCGTCTTTTATAGCTCCGCCTTACGATGTAATTGGCGAACAACAAAGAGCCTCTCTTTTGGAGCAGAATGACCAAAATGTTGTAACTTTGGAACTGCCCGAAGGCTCAGCAGAGACGACCGATCCAAATAATCGCTACGCTACTTCGCGCAAAACTTGGGAACGATTCGTTTCAGAAAACACGATTGTCCAAGATGAAACACCTGCAATCTATATGCTTGAGCAAAGCTTTGTCGATATTGCAACAGGCGAACCATCATCTCGTATTAGTTTTATTGTGCAACTGGAGCTCCATGAGTTTTCAGATGGAGTTGTTATCCCCCATGAGCTTACATTGCCAAAAGCTTTGGGAGATAGATATGACCTTCTATGTGCAACGGGTGTAAATTACAGCCAAATATTGGGAATTTACTCGGACGATTCGTCAGATTATCAACAAATCATCGATACAGTTTTAGCGACAGAGCCAATTTTAGTTGGAACTCAACCAGGCGATATAAAAAACAGGCTGTGGGCTATCGTGGATGAAAATTTGATCAACAAAATTGTTGCATCGCTAGAAAATAAGCAGGTTTTTATAGCAGATGGTCATCACAGATATACCGTTGCGCTTTCGTTTAAAAATGCTTTGGAAAAGCTATCCGAAAGCGGTGCTCTAGATGATGATACTGCTATAAATGTCTGCGCTAAGAGCTCAAAAGCTCTAAAGGCATCCCGATATGTTATGGCAGCACTTAGTAATATGAATGACCCAAAACTTCGTATCTTGGCCTATAACCGTGCTGTTAAATTTCCTTTAGATGGTGAGTTTAATGATCAAGCGTTTTTAGAGGAGCTATCCAAAACATTTGAAATCTCTGAGTCTTTGAGTTTAGACGAGATACAACAGGCACTCGACAGCTCCACAGAAGATGAAATTGTTTTTGCAATTGCTCGCAGGAATTTATGCACTGAAAGCACTGTAAACACTGCACCGGATGAAAACACTGCGAGCACTGTAAATACTGCAACAGATGTAAGCGCTGCAAACACTATAAGCACCGCAACGGATGCAAGCACTACAACAAATGCAAACGCTGCAACGCGTGCTCCTGATCTAGATCAAGAGGTCGACATAAAACTTGTCCGCCTTACACTCGATGAAAGAATCGACACCCTCATCACAACAAATCACTCTCGTACATGGAAATCGCTCGATGTCTCGGTATTACATTCGCTAATTGTTGAACCATTTTTCAAAATATATGCCAACGACCCAACCACTCACGATAGAATTTTTTATTCCGCCAACTCAAATGAGCTGCTAAATCGTTTGATTAACAAAGAGGCTGATGTAGTCTTTTTAATGAGGCCAACCAGACTCGACCAACTTAAAGAAATATCTCTTGGTGGAGAAACGATGCCTCAAAAGTCGACATTTTTCTATCCAAAGCTTCCATCGGGCTTTGTGTTTAGAAGCATCTATGACGACTAAAAGGCTCTTATATGGATATGTACAAAGACAGATATTTGCGTAATCACGATGCGCTGTCTAAAGAAGAGCAGCAAACTTTAGGCAACTCCCATGTTATTGTGGTAGGCTTTGGTGCAATAAAGACTCCAG
>CAZLCK010000030.1:3473-7755 GCA_964558235.1 uncultured Coriobacteriaceae bacterium | reverse complement strand
ACTTTAGGCAACTCCCATGTTATTGTGGTAGGCTTTGGTGCAATAAAGACTCCAGGACTTACATGCGCTAATGAGCTTGGAACTTTGGCAGCATCTTACCTTGAAAAACATCTTGCAAATTATCGCAACCCCTATAAAAATCCTGTCAGTGTTTTTAAAGGTAGCTTTGAGCCTGCAGATATAAATAAAGGTACGGCTCAGTCTGTATCTAGTTTAAGGTCAAGTCACAAAGATGAATCTTTAGACGAAAGATTAACCGATCATATAGCGCATCGTTTAATTTGTCGTTGCAGAGAAATTACAGAGGATCAAATTGTTCAAGCTATACATGAAAACCCAGGAGCTAAGACTGTTGACGGGATTAAACGTCGACTTGGAGCTACTTCCGGTAGATGTCAAGGCTCTTATTGCACACAAAAAATCTTAAGGCATTGTTCATCTCTTTATCGCAAGTTGCTGCAGCATCCTAAAATACAAGCGTTGCATGCATATTTTTTTACTTTGTGTTTAAGATCCATCTTTTGAGCACTAATCGCATCATAATCATCTGGATCAATTTCTATATCGGAAGAGCTCGACCAGTTCTTTACAGAAGCATCTCCTGCTATAACAGCGGCCTCATAATCACTACCTGTTCCCCACTCACTAAAAAGGTCGATAACAGGTTTTGTGGGACCTTCTTTATGCCACGCAACGGTCTCTTTATTAAGAGCCTTTAATGCATCAGCATCGGCTTTTTCAATTCTATGTTTTCCGCGCACAACAACTGCTTTTAAAAGCTTGGAACCCATTACAGCACCACAACCACCACGTCCAGCAGCGCGGTGTGAGTCATTCATTATGCAAGAAGTCAAAGCTTGACGCTCACCAGCAGGACCGATTAAACAAATCCCCAATCTTTTGTCCTCAAGCTCTTCTTTAATAGCATCCTCAGTGGCAACTGTGGTAAGCCCCCAAAGATGACCTGCGTCTCTAATTGACCTTTTATCGAACCCCAAAAAGATAGTTAATAAACTATCTGCTTACCAATTAATACCTACAAACCTAGGCAATGGAACGATCGCTGTAATGTGATAAAAATTTTATAACGTTCAAATAGTATATTAAATTCAATGAAAACAGATCTTCAAATTTAGAGGTTTAATAGATGTCTGAGTTAAATGAGCATCAAAAAATAGCATATCAAGAAAAGTTCTTTACGCTTTCAGCCGATGAACGCGATTATTTAAACGAAGGCTTAAAAGCATACGATGCTGGGTTGTCTAAATATGCTGCACTTGATAGTGATGCTATTTACGAAAGTGACAGCACAATCAGCAACCACACAATGGACGCAACGCCAGGCTTACAAATGTCTGATCTGGATATAGCCTTAATCAGAAGACCTTATATCGCCGACGTAGACAGAATCATCAACAATCCCTTCTACTCGCGCACATTCGACAAGACACAGGTGTTTTCGCTCTACAAAAATGATGACATCTCGAGACGCGGTTTTCATATCCAGCTTGTCGCTCAAACGGCAAAGAAAATTGGTAGAGCATTAAGGTTAAATATACCGCTAATTGAGGCAATTGGGCTTGGTCACGATGCAGGACATACACCCTTTGGTCATGCAGGAGAAAAGTTCTTAAGCGCTCTTTACCATAATCGTACGGGACGGTATTTTAATCATAATGTGCATAGCGTTCGTGCGCTCAGATCTGTAGCACCATGTAATTTAACTCTGCAGACATACAACGGTATTTTGTGTCATTGTGGAGAGAACAATTTTAGTCGCTACAACACCAAAAGCTGTCCCGACTTTTCAGCACTCGATGCCACAATCGAAAAATGTTATCTAACGCCTGGTTATAGCAGCTGTCTTAGACCTTCGACACTAGAAGGCTGCGTTGTAAGAATTAGCGATATCCTCGCCTACCTTGGAAAGGATAGACAAGACGCTGTAAGCACCAAAATCATTAGCGCCGATGAATACCCGCTAAATAGCTTTTTAGGCTCAAACAATAGAGAGATTATTCGAAATGCAACAATTAACATCATCAAAAATAGCATTGAAAAAGATTGTATTTTGATGGATGAGGAAGTCTCTGATGAAATCAAACGCCTAAAAGGTGGGAATTTTGAAGAAATATATAGCTATGACGAGACCGGTGAGAAAATACTTAGTGAAGTCGTTCGGCCGATGATGGAGCAGATGTACGAGCGATTTATCGATGATTTATCCGCTGGAAATAATGAGTCTATGATCTATAAGCATCATATCGACTCATGGTTTATCAGAAACAGAAATACTGAATATGCGCAGACAAACACTCACGATGATATTGTTGTGGACTATATTGCATCGATGACAGATGACTATTTTGTGGAACTATATCGCTATTTGTTTCCAAATGATCCAAAAGCACAGATGGAGCTCTATAAACCGTATTGGTAATACTTTTCCGCTCTGTGCTAAATAATACTCTCCCGCTCTGTGCTAAACGAAATAACTTATTTCATGCTCCGCGCTAAGTAAGATGGCTTATTTCTTAAAGCCGACCAAAACCAGGCAAGAAAGCACCCAGGTAAAGAGCGCTACAGACAAAAAATCACGGCTCTTAAACAAAAAATGCTAGCCACACCTAAAATGAGTGCAGCTAGCCCTGCCCAACAGATAACGTCCAAGCGTTATCTAAATATTGATATTGGAGCAAACCCAACTAGAACAATTTGACCAATAGTTCTACTAGAGTTTCTCGCCGTTAACTGTAGCAGAAGTCTCGAAAGCAATCCTCATCTCTTCGTCTGCAGCAACGACCATCAATGTAACAGGAGAATCGTCAGTTGAAATAACAGCCTGATCAGCACCGTGACAAGATCTATTCTTCTCTTTGTCCAAAATCATTCCCAAATGTTCAAGACCAGTGAAGATCATCTCTCTCATCTCAGCACTGTTCTCACCAATTCCAGCTGTCATAACAACGCCGTCAGTGTGTGGCAAAACTGCAAAGTAGGCACCGATATGTTTTTGAACAGAATAAGCATACATATCCAGGGCAAGCTGCGCATCCTTGTTTCCTGCAGCTGCAGCATCTGTAATCTCGCGCATATCTCCAGAAATTCCAGATATTCCCAAAAGCCCAGACTGATGGTTCATCAAATTATCCATCTCATCTGGAGTTAAGCCCTCTGAACGCATGATATTTGTAACGATAGATGGATCGATTGTCCCACAGCGAGTGCCCATCATAATTCCTTGCAAAGGAGTAAGTCCCATAGAGGTGTCAACGCACTTGCCACCATCGACTGCACTGATTGAACCGCCATTTCCAAGATGGCAGGTGATAATGTTAGTTTCCTCGATTGGCATACCTAAAATCTTAGCGCCCTGCTCAGCGGCATAGCGATGGCTTGTTCCATGAGCACCATAACGACGAATCTTATTCTCAGTGTAGTAGCGCATTGGAATTGGATACATATATGCCTTTGGTGGCATAGTCATATGAAATGCTGTGTCCATAACAACCGCATTTGGTACGTTTAGGCGCGACATCGATCTCTTGATGCATGCAATTGCACTTGGGTTGTGTAGAGGCGCAAGCTGACTGCAGATGCTTAATTTTTCGATGACATCATCATCGACCAAGACGGTTGAGAAGAAATACTCACCGCCAGAAACTATTCTATGACCAATAGCTTCAATATCTTTTGTAGTAAAACCAAGATTGTATTGGCCGCTATCAATGATCTCAAAGACCTTATCTAAAACGTCGTCGATGGCCATATTTGCAACACTGGTCTTTTGCTCACCATCTTCACAGATAAATTTTAGCGTTGCATCATCTTTGCCAATTCTATCTCCAGCGGCCTTGATAAGACTTTTATGAGAATCTGTATCGATAATTTGGCACTTTAATGAAGAGCTACCAGCATTAATAACGAGGATTAACATAGCCTCCCTCTCTATTACCCTATTAAATTAAAAACCCTAATCCCTTTAGCTGGATAAGGGTTTCTTAAAAATTTGTCATCCTAATTATCACCGATGAACTAGCGCTGTTTGATTCATATACGCAAAGACCGCCGCAAGTGGCACAACAATACCTAACAACTTTATTCGTCCGAAACTTTTCGTACTCACCGCAGGTGGGGTGTGGACGAAAAATTGGACATCTTAAAACAAGGAGATGGCCATGTATCGCCACCACACCTCCAGATATTGCGTAACCTTGAAAAGTTTCCACAACTTTATTCGTCTGGGCCTCTATAGAGATCATCAAAGCGGGTATATTCTGCG
>CAZLCK010000030.1:0-3373 GCA_964558235.1 uncultured Coriobacteriaceae bacterium | reverse complement strand
ACAACTTTATTCGTCTGGGCCTCTATAGAGATCATCAAAGCGGGTATATTCTGCGTTATAGGCTAGCTCTGCAAGACCAGTTGGTCCGTTTCGATGCTTTTCGATAATAATCCTCGCAACTCCATCATCTGGACGCTTCTCGTTTTCGGCTTCCTCTTTATTCATCGAACGATCTATAAACATAACAACATCGGCATCCTGCTCGATTGAACCGGACTCTCTTAGATCCGAAAGCTGCGGACGTTTACCTTCGCGATCATCAACTCTACGACTCAACTGCGAAAGCGCGATGATAGGAACATTTAGCTCCTTAGCCAAAACCTTAAGTCCACGTGAGAACTCTGCAACCTCTAAGTGACGATCTCTGCTACCCGTATGAGATTCCATAAGTTGCAGATAGTCGACAACGATTAAACCCTCTCCAGCATTATGAAGCTGTCGACGTGCTTTGGCTCTAAGCTCCATAACGGAAAGAGCAGACGAGTCATCGATAAAAAAGTCGAGCTTGCTTAGAGTGTTGCACGCCTTGACTAGCTGCTGCCAGTCTGCTGGATTTAATGTACCTGTACGCATCTTTTTTAGATTTACCCTAGCTTCAGTGCACATAATTCTTTGAATAAGTTGCTCTGAGGGCATCTCCAAAGAGAAAAACGCAACCGAGGTCCCCTGCTTTGCAGCATTAACAGCCACATTAAGTGCAAAAGATGTTTTTCCAATACCAGGACGCGCTGCCAAAACCAAGAGATCTCCGCCTCGCATTCCAGATAAAATTCTGTCGATGCTTTCAAACCCCGTTGGCACACCTTGGATATGCTTTTTTTGATTAGCTAATTCATCTATCATCTTGAGAGAATCTGTCATCAAATCTCCCAAAGATCTAAAAGATGATTGAACCTCTTTATCAGTGACATTGAAGATGAGCTTTTCGGCCTCTTCGACGATTTCTTCAGTATTATCTGGGGCATCATAAGACAGAGCGCTGATCTTAGTTGCAGCCTCAATTAGACGACGAAGAAGATTTTGACGATTTATAATTTGCGCATGGTAGCGCCAGTGAGCTAAAGCAAAAGAGTTATTTGCAATCTCGATGATATAAGAACGACCACCTATTGCTTCTAACTCCCCCTTAGCGTTAAGACGCTCAGCTAAAGAGATCTGATCTACAGGGATAGACTCTAGATGAAGCTCATATATGGCCTGAAAAATTTTTTGATGCGATGGGCGATAAAAAGACTCTTTCCGAACCATTAAAAATGCTTCATCAAGAATCTCTGGATCCAAAATCATTGCAGCAAGAACAGATTTTTCGGCCTCGATATTTTGCGGAATAATTCTGTCTTGAAACGAAATTGGTTCTGCCGTCATTGAATCACTATATTTGACTGCGCCCCCACTGTAGGCCATTTTTTCTACCCGCCTTTCTTCTTGGGTAGACCATGATATCACCACGAGCAGACAATATTTTTTAAACTTTTTCGATCGTTTTCTGCTCTAAAATAACTATTCACTGATTGGACTACGAGAACGAAATAACCTGTTGAAACTTTTTGCGTTCAATTCGGGGTCTTTTTAGTTTCTTCACACTTTTCACAGCTTTTGCTGTTAATATTGAACAACTTTTCACAACTTAAAAATTTTTTCATTTTTTCTCTGTAAATGGAGTAGAGCTCCTTTAACTTTTATTTAGCAATTAATAGGCTGTTAATTTGTCGCTGATTTAACTTTGTTTAGGGATTAATTTAAGTTTTATTTAGATTAAGCTAGCTGTTAATAATACAAATATTCGAAATTTTTTTATTTCATTAAATTTATGATTATTGCAAACCTTATTTTAATTTTGACAATTCGACGAAAAGATACTGATGCGTAAATTTGAGTTTAGTGAATTGAATGCATTTCCGCAGGTAAAACGCTATTTTTCTGCAGTAATATTTGATTTTGATGGAACTTTAGTCGACTCCATGGGAACTTGGGAAGAGGTCGATGAAAGATTTTGTGAGCTTTACGAAGTTGAACTGCCTAGCAATTATATAGACGAAATTACATCGCTTAGTTTTACTGAAACGGCTCGTTATTTTAAAGAAGAACTCGGCGTAAATTTAACGATCAATGAGATAGCTGCAGAGTTTCATAGATTCGCATTTTCCATGTACTCAGAGGAAATAGATTTAAAGCCTGGAGTACACCAATACCTGTGGAAACTTCGCAATAGAGGTGTAAAGATTGGGATTGCGACCTCACTTTCAAAAACCTTGCTGGAAGCGTCTTTAAAGAAAAATCAGATAGAGGATTTCTTTAACGCAATCGCTTTTTGCGATGAATGTTCAATAGGCAAGGCCAGTAGCGCAGTCTATGAGCTAGCAGCTAAAAAGCTTTCTTCTGATCCAAAGGATTGTCTTGTGTTCGAAGACTTAGTTACTGGAATTCAAAGCGCAAAAAGAATTGGTATGACAACATGTGGAGTTATCGATAAGTACTCTCATCAAGATACGATTCAATTACATGAAGCTTCGGATTTTACTATCGAATCTTTTGAAGAGCTGCTTTAGTACTTAAAAGATTTGATAAGAATTGGCCGCCTTTCACAGCGCAACCGCTACTACCCTGAACTCAAACGCATCTAGTATCTGCTAGTATTTCTTTCCGAAACAAGAGATTGCTCCATTCGAGAGGGGATAGCGCAGTGAGCCGATTGTTTGGCGAAGGTGTCGGAAAACGAGGTTGGGCCGTCTCGTGTACCCTCGGACTGTTTTTTGGAGCCTCCATTGTCCTGGGCTATTCCTACGATCAAGCTGATGGGCTTGAGCCGCTAAAGGAAAACATCGCTCTGAGCCTTGCAGTTCTTCTCGTTTTGATCATTGCCTTGAGCTTCTTCTTCGAGCTTATCTATCGCCTGATCGATAAGATTTCCTCCAAACAATGCAAAGCATCGGAAAAGACATCAGAGGAGACGCGACGCGCGAAGCTTTCGCAGCTTGTTCACGCATTCTTTGAAGGCAGGTACGCCTTTCCTCTCGGCGCTCTTCTACTCTTCGCCATCTGGTCTTTCTGGCTCATTTCCTTCTATCCCGGTCTGACCGACGCCGACACAAGCTCCCAGCTCCTTCAAGGCATTGGCTGGGCAACCCGATCAGATCACCATCCATTTTTTGACACTCTCATTTTTTCCCGCTTTGTCACCTTTGGAGAGATCCTCGGATCAACATCCTATGGGCTTTTTGCATACTCCTGCCTTCAGTTGCTCGGCTGTGCTTTCGGCTTCTCCTTCCTCTTCAGAAAGCTCCTTTCATGGGGCTGTCCGCATGCGGTGCGAGTCTCTCTCTTCTGCTTCGTCGCACTCCTGCCGATCATTCCCATCATGGCCCTATCCATG
>CAZLCK010000029.1:0-17762 GCA_964558235.1 uncultured Coriobacteriaceae bacterium | reverse complement strand
TAATGGTTCTGTATTCTACTTGCTCGCCAGTGACTGTCTCGTAAGTTGTTGGTGTGATATAAATATAGTGATCTACATAATTTTCTATGATTCCAGACACTGTAAACTCTATTGGAGATCCAATGGCATTGCCAACAGTATCTTCTTCGTAGAGTTCTATTGTGTCACCAATGCTAATGCCATATTTATTGGCTAGTTTTTCAGAGATAACAACACCACTATCATCAAGTTGAATTTGTTCTTTTGTAATCCTGTTGCGCATGTGAATGTAGTTTAAAAATTCTTCAGGATTTTGTGGAACTTCAACATTTACACGTGTATCACCTTCGTTCTCAGTACTAACAACCATGTTCTCACTTTGCATGGGCATGTACTCTAGAACTCTATCATCATCTGCAATAGTGGCGAGCAACTCTTCTATTTGGTCTTGCTCTATGTCATTATCTAGTGTGATTGTCACGTTAAAATCTGATATTGCATCATCATTTTCATATTGCTTATCTATGATGTCATTGATTGAGTCTTGCAGGCCAAAGCCAGTGATAAGTAGCGCTGTACATCCAGCAATACCTATGATTGCCATAAAGAAGCGCTTTTTGTATCTAAAAATATTGCGAGCTGTAACTTTCCAAGAAAAGCTCATTTTTTTCCAAATAGGTGTAACGTATTCCAAGAGAATGCGTTGACCAGCTTTTGGGACACGGGGAAGCATTAAAAATGCAGGGCGGACACTTAAAGATGAACTCGCAGACCACCACGTTGCAATAAGAGTAATTCCAATGCCAATTCCGGCTGATAAAATTGCCAAGCCTGTATCGATTGGTGTGGGAGTTGCAGGCAAAATATAGATGACCGTATATGCATGCATGATCAATAGCGGTAACAACTTGGTCAGCACAATAATTCCAACTAAAGAACCAATACCGCTTGCTAAAAATGCGTATATTAAATACTTAGAGATAATCGCAATATTTGAATAGCCAAGAGCTTTATATGTACCAATAAGGATACGTTCTTCATCGACCATTCTTGTCATAGTGGTAAGCGAAACTAAGGCTGCAACTAGAAAAAACACACTTGGGAAGACTTGTGCTATTTGAGCAACCCTTTGTGAGTCGGAGTTGTACGTTTCCATACCTACATTTTTTGTATTGTCTAAAACATAGATATCTGGCATTGAAATATCGTCAATTTCATTTTGTGCATCAACTAGCTGCTGCTCTGCCTCTTGTAATTCGGCGTAAGCTTCGCTTTTTAGTGTTTCAAATTCTGCAAGACCTTCATAATATTGCTTAAGACCATCTTCATATTCTGCCATTGCTTCATCAAGTTGCTGTTTACCGTCGTAGTATTGTTGCCATCCAGAGTCAATTTGTGCTTGAGAAGCATTTAGCGTAGCTAGTGTGTTATCTAGCTCTGTTTGATATAGATCAAATTGCTGTTCTGCTATTTGTCTATTCGAGTCAATATCTGCCTGCATAGCGGCAATTACAGCCTGGCCCATTAGGTTATCTGGCTCAATTGTGGAAGCGTAAGCATCTAATTGCGCTTGAGCTGCGTCAAGCTCAGCATAAGTTGTTTCTTTTTGTGAATTAAATTGTGTTAATGCATCGTTATATTCTTGCCAGCCAGCATCGAGCTCATCTTGCGAGTCCAGCAAAGTCTGCCGTGCATTTTCTAGGGTCTGCTGCTCTGCGGTGATTGTGGTAATGGCATCTTGCAACGTAGCATAGGAACTCTCTAATTGAGCTTGAGCGTCATCAAGTTGTGCTAAAACGTCGGCCTTTTCACTTTCATATTGAGCGCTGTTATCATCTAAAGTCTCTTGAGCTTCTGCTTTTATTCTTTCAAGCCTAGCTTGCGCAATATCCGAGGAGGCTTCTTCTATTCGCTCTGCAACAATATCCACAATCGCAGTGTAAGCATCGCTCATAGCTAATTCTTCTCTTGCGCCTTCAACAGTGATAAAGGCTCCAGTGTATGGATAATCTTCAGCAAAAGCTGTGTTAGAAATATACCCAAAATCATCGATAGAACCATCACCAAGAGAAGTAGAACCTAAGCTAGATGAATTCACATAATAAGAAGAGCGAACAAAACCTGTTATTGTGTACTCTGTTTGATTAAATATTTCTGAAGTGTCTGAATCTTGCGAGGTTTCACTTATATAGACTTTGTCACCAACTGAAATTTCAGTCTCTAAAATAGCATCAGCGCTTAAAACAATCTCATTATCATTTGTTGGCCAACTGCCCTCAACCAAAATTGGTCTGTTTATGTAAGAGGCATCGTCAGATATTGCGTTTATTCCATCTGATGTGTCTGAGGCTGTTGCTGCCTCTAAATCTAACCCATGAATTCTGATTGAATATTGAACATTATCTATCGTTGCTAAAACATCTACTTCGTATTCACCAACTACCTCTTCAACACCCTCTATTTCGGCAAGTTCAGCGATAGATTGTTCATCAAATCCAAGCGTGCTAACAACACGTATATCCGAAGCATTAGTCGCATCGTAATACTCATCAGCAGCTAACTGCATATCTGGGCCAGTCATTCTAAGGCCAGAATAAAAGCCGGTGCCCAAAGCAGCAATAAGAGCAATAGCAACAAATCTTCCAATGGAAGATTTGATTGATCTAGCGATATCTTTTACATAAGCGCTTCTTGCCATGCTAGATATGACCTACCATTCAATGGTCTGTGCTGATGCTGGATTTGCGTTAATCTCTATACTGTGTGCTTTTCCTTCGCGAATATGAATCACCTTGTCTGCAATTTGTGTAAATGCAGAGTTGTGAGTAACTAAAACTACAGTCATGTGTTGTTGTCTGCAGGTATTCTGTAAAAGTTCCAAAATAGCTTTACCAGTCTTGTAATCCAAGGCCCCCGTTGGCTCATCGCATAAAAGCAATTTTGGGTTTTTTGCTAGAGCTCTTGCAATTGCAACTCTTTGTTGTTCACCGCCCGATAGCTGAGCAGGGAAATTTTTAAGTCTGTGACCTAAGCCCACTTGATTTAAAACCTCAATTTCATCAAGAGGGTCTTTGCAAATCTCCGAGGCCAACTCAACATTTTCTAAGGCGGTGAGATTTTGTACCAGGTTGTAAAATTGAAAAACAAATCCTATGTCGTAACGTCTATATAAAGTAAGCTCTTTATCAGACATCGCAGATATCTCTTTGCCATCAAGAATAATAGTGCCTGATGTGCAAGAATCCATTCCACCCAATACATTAAGCAAGGTTGTTTTACCAGAACCAGATGGGCCAACAATAACAACAAGTTCACCCTGCTCTATATCAAAAGTCATACCATCTATGGCAGCGACTTCTATTTCGCCCATTGTATAGATCTTTTTGACATTCCTAAATTCAATGAATGCCATTACATTCTCCTATTTGACTCTATATATGTCATTTAACGCAACCCATTAATTTTAGTATTCTTCTCGCTTTTGGATTAAAAATAAAGAAAGATTACATTCAAGCTTCACAAAGCATAAAAAATTTACCTTTATACAGAGAAATACACCTTTTAATGTTTGTTGACATTTGCTTAAGAAATTTGAATATTGAATTAGTTTTAATATTTTGTCGTTAGTTTTTTGAGAGGAGAGCTTTTATGAAAGAGGTTAGATTTTTCAAGTGTGAGCATTGCGGAAAGATTGTTGGTGCTATCAAGGACAACAATGTTCCTTTAATTTGTTGTGGTGAGCCAATGGGTGTGTTGGTCACAAATACAACAGATGCTGCTCAAGAAAAGCATGTTCCTGTAGTTGCAATAGATGGTCAGATCATTGAGGTTAAGGTTGGGGAGGTTATTCATCCAATGATTGAAGAACACTACATTGAATGGATCTACCTATTAACTGAGCAAGGTGGACAGCGCAAAGTTCTAAATCCTGGTGATGATCCAGTTGTAACTTTTGCAATTACTGCCGATGATAAGCCAATTGCTGCATATGCATATTGCAATCTTCATGGCCTTTGGAAGGCTGATATCTAGTTTTATTTCTAACTATAAAATCTTAAAAATCAAAGGGATCTCAATTTTAATTCATGCGATTCCTTTGATTTTTTTCTACTTTTCATTTGGTCTGAATCGAGTCAATCTAGCAGATGTTGAGAATAGTTAATAAAGTTTTCCAGATTATTGGTTTTCCAGATTATCGAAGCTTAACCCAGCTTTGGTTTTTAAATAATGCAATTGGAAAATTCAAAGATTCTCTATCAATCATTTCGCCTGTCGAAGTATTTTTTAAAGCTACGCTTTCATTCAAATTTGGCAACACTATATACTGAGAAAACTCACCTTCTATCAAAATATTTGCTTGCGTCGATTTGGCTAGCGATTTAGCTGCTTCAAGAGGGGAGTTAGCATTTTTAGATCTCATGTGAGCTTCAGATGATTCCAATCCGTCAAGCCCTTCGTTGTAATCTGTTTTAGAAAAATCGTATGGAGTAGGTGAGTTAGACAACAATTCTTCTTCGTTCATTTGTAAAGTGTGACCTATTGAGATCTCATTGATAAGAACATCAAAACTTTCTTCGTCAACTAAAAAGTCTTCTAATCCAGCAGGCTCAATTCCAATCTCAACGTTTACAAGTTCACGAAATAGTTTTCGAGTGTTGTTCACAAAAAAGCACTGTTTTAGCTGTCCTATAGAAACTGTTATATCGCTTTTTGCGGCTAGTTCGTAATTTGCGTGCTTTCCATCTAAGCCACTGTTAATATCTGTGCACACAACAAAAGCACCATTTTCATGCTTTTTATTTATTGCCTTAATTGCACTCGCTACCAACTTTTCTGGAATGCCATGAAAACCAGTTCCATAAATGCAATCCACGATTACATCGGCACTCAAAAAGGTTAAATCGGCTGCATCAAAATCCCTAATCAGTACTCCAAGTTCAGCAGCTTCATTGGCATATGCTGCTCCGTCATCCGATAACTTTGTTGATACTCTATGAACACTACAGGTTTTGCTATTTTTGGCTAAAATGCATGCTAAAGCATAGCCATCTCCGCCATTATTTCCAGGACCTACGACAATTGCCACAGATCCATTAAGTTGTAATTGTGTATAGATTCCTTGAGCGGCTCTTCCCATGAGTTCGTATCCACTGATTCCGTCTGCAATTGTCTTTTTGTCAGAAGCGCGCATATTGTCAATTGAAATCACGTTAGCAATCACGTCAACATAGTGTTTGGAATCATTTTCAGTTATGCGATGACTAGCTTCGTTAATCATTTAAGGTAGCTCCTTATTGGATCGTCAGTCTTTAAAAACAGTTATATGTGTAAAAATCTCACTACTTTTTTAGTGCAATATCGTTTTAATGCAGAACTTTTATTTTTTATATATTACATACTAATTTTTTGGTTAAAATTTAAAAGGATTTAGGTGCATGTAAAGGTGCTTATGTACATACGCCCAAGGTATGTTTGGTATTTCATGCGCTAATTATATTTATCGAGTGAAAAGGAGAAGGGATCCATATGTACGACATGCTTTTCTCTAAGGGAAGGATTGGAACCCTAGAAATCAAGAATCGTATAGTTCAGGAACCGATGGGAAATGCTTATTCTAATCGTCAGGGGGAAGCAACTGATAAAGAGATTGCATTTTATACTGAGCGTGCAAAGGGCGGCGTAGGCCTTATCTTAACTGAAACCGTGATGGTTCAAAAGGGAACTGGTGGCGGAAATGATAAGCAGATGTCATTAGCTTATGATGAAAACATTCCTGGAATGCGTAAGCTGACCGACTCAGTTCATCAGTATGGTGCAAAGATTATTGCTGAGATTTATCATTCGGGGCGTCAGGGTGTTCCTGATTGGGATCCACAAGGCGCTTGCCCAGCACCTAGTGCAATTGAGTGCCAGCTGACTCATATTCCTGTGCGTGAAATTTCATTTGATGAGATCAAAGAGCTTGAGAAAGACTTTATTGCTGCGGCAAGGCGTGCTAAGGAGAGCGGTTTTGATGGCGTTGAGATTCACTGTGCACATGGATACATTCTTAATGAATTCTTGAGTCCATATACAAATCGTCGCACCGATGAGTATGGCGGATCGCTTGAGAATCGTGTTCGTATTGTTAAAAACATCATTGATGGTATTCGTGCTGAGCTTGGCGATTTTCCACTATTGGTTCGCATTACTGTCGATGAGTTCTTGCGTCTTAATGGCATTGAAGACGGAATCACCTTGGACATGGGTGTTGAGATTTGCAAGATGCTAGAACAGTTTGGTGTAGATGCTATTGATGTTTCTTCTGGTATCTATGAGACCATGAATGTTGCATGGGAGCCAACTGGATACGATCAAGGTTGGAAGGCCTATATGGCTGCAGAGGTAAAGAAGAATGTCTCTGTTCCAGTATTTTGTACGTCGGTTTTGCGTGATCCAGCATACTGTGAGATGCTTTTACAGAATGGAACGTGCGACTTTGTAGGCTCTGCACGCACTCATTTGGCAGATCCTTATTGGGCAAAAAAGGCTGAAGAAGGTCGTACTTATGAGATTAGAAAGTGCATCTCTTGTTTGACTTGCATGGAAACATTGATGGCTGGCGGGCCTGCAGGATGCCAATGTTCCGTTAATCCTGAAGCTGGACACGAGGGCGAGTATAATGACTTCTCTAAAGTTGGAGAGGGCAAGCGAGTAGTAGTCGTGGGTGCTGGTCCTGCCGGCATGGAAGCAGCTCATGTATTAGCTAGACGTGGCTTTGAAGTTATCATCCTTGAATCTAAATCTGAAGTTGGTGGACAGCTTCAATATGCAAATAAGCCACCTAAGAAGGATAAGATTCAATGGTTTATTGATTATTACAGGATGATGCTTGAAAAGCATGGAATTCAAGTTCGTCTTAATACTCCTGCAACTGTTGAGAATCTAAAAGAATTAAATCCTTATAAGATCATTTGGACTGCAGGTGCAACTCCAATTATGCCTAGGTCTATTCAAGGTATTGACTGTAATTGTGTATTGAAGACTACAGAGATTCTTTCTGGGCAAATTAAATTATTTGGTAAAAAGATCTGTGTTGTAGGCTCTGGAATGACCGGTATTGAAACTGCGGAATTCTTAGCCGATCAGGGCAATCAAGTTGATGTTTATGAGATGGCAGATGATATTGGACCTGGAATGCACTTCCAGAATCTAATCGATGTTTTGGGACGCACCGGAGAACATGGTGTCGGTCTATATCCGAAGCACAAGTTGGTTAAGATTGAAGAGGGGTCTGCTGAGTTTGAGAATACAGAGACGGGTGAGACTGAGGTAGCGACCTTTGATTATCTAGTCTTATCATTAGGAACTGCTTCCACAAAGCCAAGTGAAGATATTATGGCTGCATTCCCAGATATTATTCTTGCTGGTGATGCTGAGAAGGCGGGACGTATTCAGCATGCAACTTCAACTGCATTTGCTGCTGCTTACTATTTGCAGTAAGACTTAGATCTTAGTTATAACTACTTTTCTGTTATGAAATTAATGTGCCCTGCTTTTGCGGGGCACGTTGTTTAGGAGGGAGGACGGCGTGTCAGCTAATGACATGCCTCCTACTCGGTTATTAATCTTTTGACTTAGGGACGGATTTGGATTCAGTTCTTTCCGGACAGCAACATAAATATATTATTTAGGAACATCTTAATTGTTAAAACTGGATGATGCGCTAAAATAACTCAACGTGTTCTTAGAACGTGCGCCCATAGCTCAGCTGGATAGAGCAGTGGACTTCTAATCCGAAGGTCGGGGGTTCAAATCCCTCTGGGCGCGCCATCTCTTTTCAATAAACTCCGGTAAGCAAATTATTGTTTCATTTGGAGGGCTCATGATTCTATCTGATGGTGAAATCAGGCAAATGCTAGATAATTGCGAGCTTGTAATTGAACCTTTGGATGACAGCCAGATACAGCCAGCTAGTGTTGATATCCGCCTCGGGAACACCTTTAGCATCATCGAGGATTCTTCGCAGGGGATTATCTCACTTAGTCAGCAGATCGAATACAAAACCATAGAATCAACTTCCTATATTCTTTTGCCAAATCAATTTGTACTTGCAACTACGATGGAATATTTTGAACTTCCTAATGACCTGACGGCTTTTGTTGAAGGGCGTAGCTCATTAGGTCGTTTGGGACTTTTTATTCAAAACGCTGGTTGGGTCGATCCTGGATTTAAAGGTGAAATCACACTGGAACTTTTTAACGCAAACAGATGTGCTATACAACTAACTTCTGGGCGCAGAGTTGGTCAGCTTGTCTTTGCAAGGATGGCAGAGTCTGCCTTACTTCCTTATACAGGAAAATATCAAGGACAACGCGGTGCAACTGGTTCTAAGGTCTTTTTGGATCAAGAATCCTTGCAATAATTTATTTTATGGCGACATCCCTAAGCTTATAGTGGCAGTTCAATACGCACAGAAAACCCCTCTTTTTCAGTTGAGTCAATTGAGATGCGACCACCGTGTGATAGTGCAATTCTTCCAACCAAAGTCAGACCTAAGCCATGTCCATCTTCAGTGGTTTGAACTTCAGGAACTTGTAAAGAATGTTCAATTTTTGCCCGCAAAGTAGCTAGTTTTTCTGGATTTAATCCAACTCCATTATCTGTCACAGATAAAATCACAAAGGATTTCGTCCGATAACTAGGTTCATCATTTTTAAAATATCTACTCCAGATATGCCTATTTGCTTCACTGTCGTGATTATCTAAGTGATTTTCAATAGCAAGACCAATTGCAATTTTGCAACCATTTTCGTTATGCAATACGGCATTAATTAAAAGATTTTCTAAAGCACGGGTCAGCATGCGCTCATCGGCGTTATAAACAATCTCTTGAGCTACAGGTAGTATATAGACTTCCAAAGGATGTTTAATACCAGCTCCAGAATTCATGTAGTCAGCTGCAATCTTTCGCACAAGTTTAGCTAGATGTATTTGAGTAATATTTAAAGGCTTATAGCTAAAGGTAAGCTGTGAAGCTGTATTTAAATCCAAGATCAGATCCTTGATTTTCATTGCTTGGATCTGAATCTTATTAGCCTCTTCTCTAATTTCATCGCTTACACTATCTGATTCATAGATTTCATTGGCATACCCTAAAACCATCGACAAAGGCGTTCTAATATCATGAGAAATTCCTCTTATCCAAAGCGACCTAGATTTGTCTTTTTGTTGAATAACCTCAGATGTTTGGTTGATTTTTTCTGCAACGAGTTTTAAATCACCCTTAATATAGGTTGTTGTTGGAATTCCTAATGATAAATTGTCTAAAGCATCAGATATAGGTCGAATAGATTTGGCAGTTTTCCTTCTGACAATTAAGAAGTAGATAAAAACAATTAAGATGTCGACAAAAAAGACAATGATTGCTAAAAAGATCATCATAGTTGTCAGACTGGTTGGGTAATAGACGGTATAAGAGTTAAACGATCCTATAGGAAATCCTGCGATAATAAGCCCAGCGTCTAAATCTGTACTATCCCAGATAAAAATTGGATAATTTGAGATAGTTCCACTTCTTACATTAACTGCTAAATCAGTTAGAGTGTAAGTGCGCGGTACATCATCTGGTACATTGTACTCAAATAGCACACTGCCATTTTCGTCCAAGATTAAAATCCAAATGTTGTAATTGTCAAGAATGTCAAGTGTGTCTTGTGAAAGCGTGATCTCACCATCTGTATTTATCAGCGTTTGATCTACATGTTGCAAGATTGTTCTTGGTGTTTCTTCTTGGTAGACATTGGTAGAAAAATCAATAGTGATAGCTATACATATAAAGATGTCTAAAAGAATAAGACCAATTGTTAGCACAACAAAAGCTATTAACTGTTTTGTAAAAATCCAGCCAAAACCTAGCGCTATCTTACGTCGATCGTTATTTCGCTTTTGATTAGACATTTTCTAATTAACGACGAATCTCTAGTTTGTATCCAAGTCCTTTTACTGTAATGAGTGATTTTGGAGATGAGGGATTTGCCTCTATTTTCTCACGAAGACGTCTGATGTGAGCCATTAAAGAGTTTTCATACCCAAAGGATGTTCCCCAGCACGACTCGCAAAGCACATCCATAGTGACAATCCTGCCAGCATTTCGTGCTAAAACTTGCAAAATATTATGCTCTTTAGCAGTTAGTTGAACTTGTGTTCCGTCAGATTTGGTCACCATGGCTGTGTCAAAGTTAACAGTAGAGTCGGCCAATTTAAGCTCAGGTGATTCATCTTGATAACAACGCCTTAAAACCGCAGCAATTCTTAGTAAAAGTTCTTGGGGTAAAAATGGTTTTGAAATATAATCATCGGCGCCTAGTATAAAGCCCGAAATTTTATCGGATGGTTCATCGCGTGCCGTTAAAAAAATCGCTGGAATCGAAGAGGCGCTAGAAGTCTGTCGAATTGTTTCCAATAAGGAAAATCCATCCATTTCTGGCATCATAATGTCTAGGATAAAAAGCGAATAAGGACTGTTTTCTTGTTCAGCTTTTTCTACCATAGTTAAAGCACTTTTAGCTTCAGGCGCTGTATCTACAGCAACAAATCCTGCATTTTCAAGTATCGAACACACCATCAAGGCAAGCTCTTCCTCATCATCTACAACTAAAATTCTCTTATTTAATAGTGATGGATCAATTAGAGCATAACCGTAAGATGGCATTAGGAGACCTCACAAAATCTTTCTTTTCTCAAAAAAATCTTTGATCAAAATCATATCTTCTGCATGTGATTATATGACCAATTGAATTTATTTTTCTCGATTAAGATAACTTGTAAGGAAGACGTAAGGTTTTATAAGAATGTTGCAAGGTTTATGTCATTTTTAAGATAGAACACCTCTCTAAAGTGTTTACTACGTTAAAAAGAACGTTTCAGGTTAGGGAGGAAAAGGTGATGACTAAATCTTATTCAACTGATGGTAGAGCTAAGATAGATTTGGTTGTTGAGGTAAAGTCTGTATCAAAAATATATGGGCTAAAGCAAAGTGGTGGAAGGTCTAAGAGTAACTCTGAGCTAAATTCTGCAATACAGACAAGAGCGCTTAATGATGTATCCTTTTGTGTAAAAAGTGGTGAGTTTATTGCGATTATGGGCCCATCTGGTTCTGGCAAATCGACCCTGCTGAATTGTATATCTACTATCGATATTCCAACAAATGGGCAGATATTTGTTGGTGGAAAAGACGTTACTACTCTTAGTGGACAGGCGTTAAGTGATTTTAGGCGCGACGAGCTTGGATTTATCTTTCAAGATACAAATTTGCTAGATACGCTTACAGGTTATGAAAATATTGCACTTCCTTTAAGCTTACAACGTGTAAATACTAACTTAATCGATTCTCTAGTACAAAAAGTTGCTTCCACACTTTCAATATCAGATGTATTAGATAAGTATCCATACCAGATGTCTGGTGGCCAAAAGCAAAGAGTTGCAGCAGCAAGAGCAACAATTACTGAGCCTTCAATAATACTTGCAGACGAGCCAACTGGAGCGTTAGATACTCTCTCATCTAAGCAGCTTTTGAACTCACTTGTACTGCTCAATTCTATGGGTGCGACTATTTTGATGGTTACTCATGATTCATTAGCAGCAAGTTATTGTTCTAGAGTCTTATTTTTACGTGATGGTGTTCTTCATGGTGAGATTTTACGTGGAGTAAGCGAGGCAAAGGAAACATTTTATAAGCGTATCTCTGAGATTGTAAGCAATCTTGAGGAGCAAAGCGAGATGATTGACTATGCTGGCTAAGATTGCTTTTGGAAATATCAGAAAATCACTTAGTGACTTCGGAATCTATTTTCTGACTGTAGTTTTAGGCGTTGCAATATTTTACGCGTTTAATGCGATGTCATCCCAAGAATCAATTTTGGAATTTTCTGAGTCACAAAAGTCGATGTTTCAACTTCTCGGGATTTTAATCACAATAGCTTCGGTTTTTATCGCTATTGTTTTGATGTTTTTGGTTGTATATGCATCCAGATTTTTGATGCGTCGCCGTAAGCGCGAAATGGGACTATATCTACTTTTAGGAATGAGTACTCATAAGGTCATTAAGATCCTTTTAATCGAGTTTGCGATTGTTGGATTCGCCTCGATTATTGTGGGCTTAGCTCTTGGAATCGGACTTTCACAAGTTATGTTATATATTACAAGCATGCTATTTCAGGCAGACATTGCTGATCCTTTTGGAATTGCATTTGTATTTTCTGGAGATGCTGCAATTCTTACAGCTGTGCTTTTCCTTTGCATTTTTGTAATTGCTTGTATTTTAAGTTCTATTTCGATTATGCGTTGCCAGCTTATTGATCTTTTTAAATCATCTGAAGCTCCAGAAAAAGAGATAGTAAAAGGCGTTAAAAAGTATGTAGTCATTTTTGTGCTTTCTATAGCGCTAATAGTATTTTCATATTGGATTTTGCTTGAATTTGGAATGTATCCAACTGTAGAGTTTTTAGTTGCTACTGTGATAGTGTGTGTTGGAACTGTCCTGTTTTTCTGGGCTCTCTCTGGTTTTTTGGTGAGATTCACAAAAGCTAATAAGCGCCACTACTTACGTGATCTCCACATGTTTACATCAAGACAGGTTGCTTCGAAAATTAATTCGACCTTTGCATCTATGGCTATCGTGTGTATCGCTTTGTTCTTGGCTATCACAAGCGTTTGCGGAGGGATTGGAATTCGTAATACTTTGGAAGCTAATCTTGACAAGGCAACACCATATTCAGCAAGTGTTAGCATCAGTTATTTAAGCGTAGCTAATGATGGGGAAGTAAGTGATGTCGATTTAGAAGATTCCTACAACAATTATGAGATGGCAAATGCTCTGAATGAAAGTTTTGACTATTTGGGTATTGGAAGCTTAAGCGATATATCAGATGGATATGTACAGATAGACTATCTTGTTCAACGCAATAATCTTTTTACTTTTGGAGATCTGGAGGATCAAACAGGTACTGACTTAACAAGTTATGGCAATAGTGTAGTGAACCCTTACTATAAAAACATGCCAGTATATTTACTACGTTTGTCACAAGTAAATGATGCGCTTGAACTAGCAGGAAAAGATCAAATTTTTATATCAGAAGGAGAAGGTATTCTTATCTATGATTTTGATATAACCTCTGGATTCTATAACGAGATTGCGGCTTCTGGAAGTAGTGTAACTATTGATAACAAGTCTATCTGGATTACAGATTGTATTGAGATATTTTTAGAGACTACAGGCGCTTCTATTAACGCGGGTGTTTTAGTATTAAATGATATTGACATACCGGATGATTGCGAGATCGCTAGATCAATTTTAAATATCAATTGTCCAACGGCTGCAGACGAACAGCTACTCATAGAAATGCTCGATGCTGTGTCAGGTGATTTAGATGGAAATGCATGGTCATTCACTATGTATCAAACTGAATCACAGACAACTGAACAAAGTGTTGGACTAGCAGCAGTTGTCTCTTACATAGCGATCTATATGGGCTTTGTGATTACAATCTCTTGTGCTTCAATCCTTGCTATACAGCAGCTTTCTAATGCTAGTGACTCGCAGAGAAGATATAAGGTTCTAAGTGAACTTGGAGCATCTAAAAGTCAGCTCAGCAGGTCGATCTTTAGTCAAGTTGCAATATGTTTTGCTGCACCAATCTTGCTAGCCCTATGTCATAGTACCTGTGCGCTATTTGTTATAACCGATTTTGTGGCCGTTTTTGGCGCACTTGATATCGGACTTATGGCTTTAATGTGTGCAGCTGGATTTTTGCTAGTCTATGGTCTCTATTTTGTGATTACATATTTCGCTTCGAAGAAGGTTTCTCTTGCGAAAGCGCACTAAATGATGGCCTACTTATTTTTATATTTTTCAGTTCTTGTGCGGCTAACTAATAAACTTTTTGACTAGATTCATCTTTTTATCTGTATATGGGTGATATCTCATTGGCAAATCAAGCATAGTAGATTTATCTACTATGCTTCGATAGTGTGTGAACGTATCAAAGCTATCTTTACCATGATAACCGCCCATGCCTGAGTCTCCAACGCCGCCAAAAGGCATATTTGTCGTAGCAATGTGGATTACGGTGTCGTTAATGCATCCTCCGCCAAAAGAGCAGCTATTAAGAACCTTTTGTTTTACAGCTTTATCTTCGCTAAACAGATATAAAGCTAAAGGCTTTGGTCTAGATCTTACAAAACTAATAGCGTCGTCAAGATTTTCAATATCTACAATTGGAAGTATTGGCCCAAATATCTCTTCTGACATAATCGGGCTTTCACGATCGACATCGATTAGAACAGTCGGCTCAATTAGTCTTGTTTTCGAATCGGTATTGCCCCCAATTACAACTTTGCCGCTACCCATAAGGCTCAGTAAACGCTCAAAATGTTTATCATTGATGATCCTTGGCATTTCAGACATATTCCACAATGGAAAAAATGTTTCAAGCTCCGTCTTCAAAGCCTCTATAAAAGCATCTCTTTGTGATGGATGGATCATTACATAATCTGGAGCCACACAGGTCTGTCCAGCATTTAGCATTTTTCCAAATGCAATACGTCTTGCGGCAAGTTTGATCTTGGCAGATTTATCGATGATAACTGGGCTTTTACCACCAAGCTCTAACACAACGGGTGTAAGATTTTTAGCGGCTGCAGTCATTACAGCTTTTCCAACTGTTATGCTTCCTGTGAAAAAAATAATGTCAAATTTTTGCTCGAGTAGAGCGCCATTTTGTTTACGCCCACCCTCTACGACGTCTATATATCCGCGTTCAAAAGTTTCTGTAATAATTTCAGCAATCAAATGACTTGTAGCAGCTGCGTATACTGATGGCTTTACAACAGCGCAATTTCCAGCTGAGATAGCACCAATAAGTGGAATAAGGCATAGCTGAACTGGATAGTTCCAAGGTGACATAATCAAAGAAACGCCATAAGGTTCAGGAGAGCGAAAGCTCTTAGATTTAAATTGTGCAAGAGGAGTCCTGACCCTTTTGTTACGCGCCCATTTGTGGAGATTTTTGATATGACAATTTAGTTCTTCAAGAACAAGGCCTGTTTCTGTCATATACGATTCCCCTGGATGTTTACCCAAATCCATAGCAAGAGCTTTAGCTATATCGTCTTCTCTGGATATGATAGTATCTCGAAGCTTCATCAAAGCATTAAGCCTAAAGCTTATTGATTTAGTTAGATCGCTATCAAAAAAATTGCGTTGATTTTCTACAATCTTACTTATCTCCACTTGAGTATCCCCTTGATATAAATCCTATTTTGAGACATAACATATGCACTTAAATTAATTGGTGAAATATTCTATTTGCTAAAATTTCAGCGCCTTAAAATAAAGATCTATCTGCGTCTAAGTTCCCATATAGCCAAAGCGGCACATACTGCAACATTTAGTGAATCAACTCCATGACTCATAGGAATTTTAGCAACATAATCACATTTTGAGATAATTTCTTCGTCAAGCCCAAAGCCTTCGCTGCCAAAAACTAAGGCTAGACGGTCTTGTAAGGCAAGCACAGGATTATCTATAGAAAGTGCATTATCCTTTAAAGCTAGGGCTACAGTTTTAAATCCTAAGTTATTTAGCTTTGCAAGCCCATCAACACTGTTTAGGTTTCCAATTCGTGCCCATGGAATTTGTAATACTGCGCCCATAGAGACTCTTGCTGCTCTTCTAAATAGTGGGTCATAACATTGTGGATCTACTAAAATACCATCTACATCGAGTGCAGCAGCTGTTCTAAATATTGTTCCAATATTTGTGTAGTTATTTATGTTCGATAGAACTAAAATGCGATGCGCGTTATGGCAGACATCGGCAACGCCTAACTCATGAGGTCTTATAAAAGCAGCTACAGGACCTCTAACAACCTTGTAACCAGTGATATCTGTAAATCCTTTATCATCTGTTATAAATACGGTTGATTTTGGACTTGCTTCTTCAAAACGATTAAGCAACTGAGCAAGCTCTTCTACCCATTTTTCCTTGATAAGAATTGCAATAGGCTTTGCTCCGGAGTTTAAGGCTCGTTCAATAAGTTTTATAGATTCAGCTATAAAAACACCCGATTCTTTTGTGCCAAAACACCCAGGTACAGCCTTACCATCTTTTAACATTGAATCAGCAATTTTTGTAAAAATATTTAAATCATCGTTATTGGTAAGCCTATTGCAATATATTCTTGTCATTTTTATAAGCTACTGGTAAAAAATACGTTTAGTCATCTGAGCTATAAGCTTTACGCATGATTGACGCATGAACAATGCCAATAACTAGACCAACTACAGCGATACATGCTGCAACCCATACAGCAGAAGAAAAACCTTGTGCGTTTGCTAAAGCAGTATCTGTAATGCTTTGCAATGCATTTTGTTGAGATGATGTTTGAATTCCGATAAACATCGAAGGCCCAATACAGGCTGCGATCTGAATAAATGTGCTCATAATTGTTACACCATGAGCATTTTCTTCTCCTGGAAGTGTACGAAGACCGGATGTTTGAGATGGCGAGAAACAGAGGCCAACACCAAGATAGGTAAAAATTGCTCCAATAAAAATAGGAACAAGCGAAAGTTGCGGTCCTGTTATAGCCATAATAGATAAGCCTATGATTATGGCTATAAATCCAACCGGAATCAGAGGCCATTCTCCATATTTATCTAATATTCGACCAGCCAAAAGTGTGGCCACCATATTGGCAAGAAGTGGGAACAAGATAATAATTCCCGCCATCATGCTTGTCATTCCATGTGAGCCTTCAAAATATAGTGGAAGTAAAACGCTTAATGAAAAAGAGGTCATCATGTTGACAATTGCTAAAGGTACACATCGTCTAAATGCCTTTCTTTTCATTGGTTGGAGGTTAATAAGAGGATGAGCACATCTAAATTGTCTTATAACAAAGATCACGATTGCAATGATCGATATTGCCAAGCTGATTATTGCTATCAATATATCTAGCGTGAGCTCCATTAATCCAAACGATAGACCAAATAATGCTATTGCAGAAAGACAGACTGATGGTATATCAAGGTGTGCCTCATGATTTTCAAGATTATGTATGAAGAAAAATCCAAGTATAGATAGAACAACAATTGCAATTATTGGAACGATAAAGATGCTATGCCAGCCAAGCAATGTGACAAAGATTCCACATATAACAGGCGCAGATGCTGGGCCGAATAAAATCATGCAACTACCAATTGACATAAAAGTTCCAAGTTTTTCTTTTGGAGTGACAATCATGATAGTTGTCATCATCATTGGGATAAAGATACCTGTACCTACTGCCTGAACTATTCTTGCTGCCATTAAAAATGGAAAATTGAATGCAAATAGCCCCATTAAGGAACCGATAAAACTAAATAATGCCGCTATAAAAAATAATTTTCGTAATGGAATTTTGTTATATAAAAAAGCCATACATGTAACAACAATTGTTGAAACTATCATGTATCCAGTTACAAGCCATTGAGCCGTTACTGAATCGATTGCATATTCGTCCATAATAGACACAAGTGCCATATTAGTTTGGTTTTCATTAAATCCTGCTAGAAAGGCTGAACCAAACAAAACTCCAAGAAGTGAAGTATAGCCAGTTTTCCCCATTAAATAAACTCCTTGATTGCAATGATTGATCGATAAAAATATTTTACGCGTTGATAAACGTTAACTAGAAAAACGTTCTTTAAATGAGCTTTTCGTTAATAAAACTTGAAATTCATCGGTGAAATTATTTATTAAG
>CAZLCK010000028.1:13460-18200 GCA_964558235.1 uncultured Coriobacteriaceae bacterium | reverse complement strand
TACCCAAAAATGTGTCCGCCAGGATCGCCTCTTGCAAAGCCTGATTGGCATGAGCGTAATCCTGATCGTGGTCATGGTTGCCGTGCCTTTTACGAAACTACCGTATGTGTTTCAAATGATTCAATTTCCGTGGCGCCTGAATCTCTTTCTATGCTTCACCTTGGCCTTAAGCTGTGCCCTCTGTTTTACTTACGTGCAAAAGCTCGATTGGCAGCGGCTTTGGTTTGGGCTATTCATTTTGGGCTGTTTCATTGGTGCGTCTACGGTTTGGTCTCATGTTCCCCACTACAACGAAGAATATACCCTGGAGGATGCCCGCATCAGAACCCTGGCCTTTGACGATTATTTACCGGTTAATTCTTATAATAATAAGGAATACGTGAGCGCCAGAAACAGCGATGAAGTTCTTGCCGGGAAAGCCAGCACCGTAATTAGTGATTTTGAGAACGATTTTCCGGGTTTGAGCTTTAGCGTAACACTGGGAAACGGCGCTGATATCACAACGACCGACGCCGCTAGTACCGAGGCTGCCGACACCACCGACACATCCACAACCGAGCTCGTAGGCGACACTCTGGAATTGCCTCGCTTCTACTACTTGGGTTATCAGATTATTGCCACCTACGCCGACGGCACCACCGAAGAACTTTCCTACTACGAAAATGAATATGGACTTATAGAAATTTACGTTACCAGCGACGCCACCATCACCGTCACTTACACCGGCACTCACCTGCAATACGTAGCCAGGGTCGTCGCCACGATTACCGCGGCTGCCTGCGTGGCTTACATGGTGGTGGTGACGTTCAGTACCACCTCAACCGCACAGAGCAAACACACAAAAAGACAGAATACACACAGGCGTCAGAGTCAAAATATACGCAGACAGCAAGATACGCGCAGAATAACTTAAGTAGCACACCACATACATACGGTATGTCCATATATGTGTGATGTGCAAATATACAAACAATCTGGTGGCTTGTTGCTTTGGCTGAGTATCTAGACGCAATAAAATCAGCCCAAAATACTATGCACAAGCCACATTGCTTTGCCTTCTATCCTCTTTCAGCCCATTCTCCAGCAGCATCAGCAAATTGATAGTTTGTGATTACGGACTTCAGTGCATCCAAACTCGTATCATTTGCCAACATATCGCTGCTAATTTGGCCAATTCCATTTCCATATGTCGAAAGAAGTGAATTCATCACAGTTCGTTCATATACAAACCAATCCAAATCATATGGACTATCTCCTGCCTCTTGTATAGAAAATGTCACGTTAGAGAGATCTGATGAGGCAGCCATCATAACAATAGAGTTATAAGCTAACGCAATCTCAATTCCTTCACTTTCAATGTTGTCATCGACATTCGTATAGGCAATCTCAACACTTGTTCCATTTAAAGTCACAGAAGATATATATTCAGACAGTGGAAGAGTTTGAGCCAAAGAGGCTAAACTTGCTTGATCGCTTACGCCAATATATGGGGTAATTCCTGCAAGAGAATTATTATTTACTTCATCGATTAATGCCATTGTAGACTCATATTCAGCCCGATCTTCTGGATCCATCCAATATCCAGAGTTGCTATTTTGTGAGTTTGTGCTTGTATTTGTTTCAGAATTTGTAGTGTTTGTACTATCAGTGTTTTGGCTATTGCTACTGTCGCTGTAAAGCTGTTGGACATCATGAAAAACTCCGGTTGCAAATGCAATTCCCACACCTACAATAACCACTACCACAACGGCAACTATAGCAATAATTATCGGCTTGTTTATGCGCCTCTTCTTTTGCGAAACGTCTTGAATATAAACGCCTTCTCCTCCAACAGAATCTCCCCCATCATTTTGTGTAACATACCTATCGTCACCCAGCGTTGCTGTTTCATCTGCAGTTGAAGCATCCCTATCATCACCTAGTGTTGCTATTTCATCTGTAGTTGAAACGTCTGTCTCATCATCTTGAACTGCCTGTTCAAGCAGATCATCGATGCTAGTAATAGATTGCTTTGTTGCCTCAATAGCGTCGCTTTCGGTCATTCCATTGGCGATATAATCCTCGTAACGCGCGACGAGGTTGCCGTAGATCTCTTCCTTAAGCTCTATCATCTCATCAGTAAGCATCTTGTTTTTGAATAGATGCTCAACATACATGCGAAGCTCATTCATCGGTTCACCTCATCCTGTTTTAAAAGCTTGTCAATAATATTGCGTACCTTGACCCACCTCTCAATAGCCTCAGCTAGTTCGGATACACCCTGTGTGGTCACGTGGTAATACTTGCGGCGAGCGCCTTGGGTTTCGTCACCCCAATAACTTTTTACGTAACCCTGCGTCTCCAATCTTTTCAAACTTGTATAAAGGGATGGTTCCTTCATTTCATACTCGCCTTGGCTGGCCACCGCTATCTCTTTTAAAATCTCATACCCATAGTTATCGCCATCTTTTAGAGTGCACAAGATAATGGCGTCGATATTGCCACGGATAAGGTCACTTACAGCGCCTCTCGTTGACATGCTTCACCTCCTTTTTAGCCTTTTAGCTTCTAAGGTTCTTCTAGCCTTACCTAATACCTATTTAGCTATTTCACCTGTCTGCTTTAACTCTTAAAGCTAAATCTTCTGTTATTGGGTCTCTATAATTTAACATATTACTATGTGTAACATAATACTTTTTTTAACATTTTACCTCACTCATAACATCTCCACAACATAAAATGTAGACCTAATATTGAAAATCTTAGGTACAGATATATCTTTGCTACCATTAAAATATGACGCTGGAAATAAACATTTTGTAAGCACATTCGCTTACTTTTTTCTAAAACAAATCCTTGAGGAGGAACTGATATGGAGAGGGATTATCCCAACCTTTGTAAGCCATTGCGTGTCGGAAGACTCACTTTTAGAAATCGCATGTGTTCGGCTCCTATGGGTGCAACCGACATAACCGCAGAAGGAACACCCGGTCCTCGCACGCAGGGTTTCTATGAGTTGCGAGCAAAAGGTGGAGCGGCCAGTGTGACAGTTAGTGAGCTTGTTGTCCATAGCGAAACCGATGGGTCACAAATGCTTCATCTTTCGCTTTCGACACCTGGACAACTCGGTGCTTTTACCTATGTTGCTGACGCGATTAAGCGTCATGGCGCAATCGCAAGTATTGAACTTTCGCACTCAGGTCAATACGCCGGAACTTATATGGTAGACAAAAAACGCAAAAGTGATCTTTGCCAATATGGCCCAAGCGATGGCATGCGTGCAGACGGAATCCCTGTTCGAGCGCTAACTCACGAGCAGATCGCAGATATTGTTGCAGCATATGCTAATGCTGCAACCTTAGCTAAGCGTGCAGGCTTTAACATGGTAATGGTTCATGCTGGACATAGCTGGCTAATCAATCAATTCCTCTCCCCTTATTTCAATAAGAGAAAAGATGAATATGGTGGAGACCTTGATGGACGTACACGTTTTGCACGCGAGGTCTTAGTCGCAGTGCGCGATGCTGTAGGCCCTGGTTTTCCAATCGAACTGCGCATGAGCGGATCGGAGCTTTTTGACGGAGGGTATGACATCGATGAGGGCGCTAAGATTGCCCATGCACTAGAAGATTTAGTCGATATTATCCATGTTTCTGCTGGATCTTATCAATTTGGCTTTTCTGTTACACATCCATCAATGTTTAGAGAACATGGATGTAATGTTTATTTGGCCGAAGCTATTAAGAAAGCTGTAAACATCCCAGTTGCCACAGTTGGAGGACTGTCAGATCCAGATCAAATGGAGGAGATCATCTCCAGCGGTAAGGCAGATTTAGTTGTTATGGGTCGTGCGCTTTTGGCAGATCCTGAAATTCCAAATAAGGTAATGGCCAACAGAGGTGATGAGATAATCAAGTGCATGCGCTGCTTTGTATGCATGGCTGAGCGCGCCACAACTCAGACAAGACGTTGTGCAATTAACCCACGAATTGGTCGCGAATTTGAAGGAATGTCAATCACACCAGCAGCCCAAAAGAAGAAGGTCTTGGTCGTTGGTGGTGGAATTGCTGGAATGACAGCTGCCCGCATATCCGCCGAACGTGGGCATGATGTAACCCTATGTGAGAAAAATGGCGAACTCGGAGGCATTCTTAGAACTGAACGTTGTCTGCCATTTAAGATAGATATGTACAACTTGGGGCTCAGCTCTGAAATTTTGTGCCGCAAAGCTGGAGTCAATATCCAAACTGGTGTAAGTGTAGACAAAAAGTGGGCTGAAAAGTTTGATGCCGATGCTGTAATCGTTGCTGTTGGGTCAGAACCGATACCAATGCCAGTGCCGGTTGAAGATGGCGCATACTTGCTCTCGATTGACGATCTCTATATCGATGGCGCAGAAGTTGGAGACGAAATTGCAGTTGTTGGCGGTGGGCTAACCGGTAGCGAATGTGCACTAAACTTAGCGCTGCAAGGCAAAAAAGTACATCTAATTGAGATGCGCGACGGTCTAGCTATAGACGCAAATATCCGTCATCGCCCAATTCTTCTTAAAGAGATTGAGGATGCAAATGTTGACGTAAGACTAAATGCTCCAGTGCAAAGAGTTTTACGCAATGGCGTTGTTGTGCTTGAGAACGGACAAGAGACAACTATCGAAGCAGATACCATCATCTGCGCTATTGGACAGAGATCTAGAAGTGCTGTTGTTGATGAGCTGAGAGATAGCGCACCGTTTGTACGCATTGTTGGAGATGCTCAGCG
>CAZLCK010000028.1:0-13360 GCA_964558235.1 uncultured Coriobacteriaceae bacterium | reverse complement strand
AAAAACAACAAGCAACTGTAAGCATTTCATCTGAAAGGAACTTAGATGTATGAGAATAATGAAGGTCAAACAGGAAAATATATAATTCAAGATCTTCAATATCCAGAAAGTGCATCGCCAGAATTTCAAGCAATGTATCAAAGATTTTCAAAGAGAATTCTTTGGATCGACAACGATGTATGTCCAGGTGCTTTTCAGATGAATACCGCCTGGTATTATGCAGTTCCTGAAAAAGATCCGATATTTGATGAACATAGCCACAATTCAGATGAACTCATTGGACTATTCAGTGGCGATCCAGACAATCCTTCTGAGCTTGACGGAGAGATCATAATAAAGATTGATGGTCAGGAGCATCGCATTACCAAAAGTAGTTTGATCTTTTGTCCAGCAGGAGTAAAGCATCAGATGCGAATCATAAAAGTGGACAGGCCAATTTTCCACTTTTCTGTGGTAACCTCACCAAATTACGATAACGCCGCTTACGATGCGTAAAATGTTTGTCTCATCTACAGCACACTGTGCGGATAGTAGACATCAAAACGAATCATTTTGCCCATTAAAGAATGCACAGGTCTAACATCGCCAATATATGCTCCTTTAGCTGAGCGCTTCACAACAACTTTTTGTGGAGCGCACCTAAAGGCCTCTTTTAGCATCTCCTTTTCATTTTTACACGGACTCTCCAGCATCTGTAAAATCTGGAGCTTCTTTTTAGATGAAGCCTTATGACGCTTGTTTGGAAACATCGGATCAAGATAGACAAGATCAACGCTTAAATTATTTGCTAATAAAAAATCCGATGCCGTCATAAAATCGTCATTTATGATCTGCATCCTATAAGCTACTTCTGCGATTGTTTCATCTTGTCGCGCTCTATCTAGCCCATCCTTTACGAGCTCATAAATCAACTGCTCGCGCTCAAAAAGATAGACCTTAAACCCCCAAGCAGCTAACAAAAATGAATCGTGAGCTAGTCCAGCAGTTGCATCAATAGCTACAGGAAAATCCCCCTTGGATTGTTTTATTTTTGAAGCTTTAATCAAAAATTCTTTGTTTAACGAATCTTTGCAAATACGCTTTTTCAAAATAGAAAAATCACAGACAACTTCCATATCTAAAGCACGCAATGCCAAGCCCGTGTCTGTCCGTACTAAAAATGGCTCAGAAGCACTGTCAAACAGATCTTTTGTATTGCTACTTTTCTTCATGTCTTATTTCCAGCAAAAGATTAGGGATGATTGCACAATTATTCACATAAACGCTAAGCCGATTGCGGCACCGTCAAGTAAATTGCTTGAGTTATCATAAAGGCTATCAAAAATCTCGCTAATCGATGGTTAACATTTTATGGCTTTAGATATCTCTGTACCTTTTGGAAAGATTGTCTCAAAAGTTAATAGCACCAACCCCAATTTAGCTAGAAAAATCTTAAAGCTAGGTTGGCAGGCTATGAATATCAAGTTAAGACGCTTCCCAGACAAACGTCTAACCAAAGCCGACCAATACTTGTCAGACATCATGATGCAGGCTATGATCGCTCCCCTAAAAGAGCCGCATAATTCTGCATTGGTAAGCATTTTTACACCTTGCGAGCTCTTACAAGAGGTAGGTTTAAACCCATATAATGCTGAAACCTATTCCTCTTATATCTCGGCATCTTGCATAGAGGCACAGATGCTTAAAAGTGCGACTGATGCCGGAGCTTCAGAAACACTTTGCAGTTATCATCGCATCTTTTTGGGCGGGGCAATTTCAAGCTTGATGCCAAAACCTAGATGTATTGTCTACACGAATTTGGCCTGCGACGCAAATATGATCAGCTTTAAAAAGATTTCAGAGATCTTTAAAGTTCCAATTTTTTACATTGACGTTCCAGCAAACCAAGATGACTCTAGTATTACCTATGTAGCAAATCAGCTGAGAGAACTTAAGTCATTCTTAGAGGAAATATCTGGAAAAAAGATTGATGAATCCAATCTCATTAAACGCGTAGAAGTCTCCAGGAACTCACTTAATGATTATCGAAAATTTCAGAGACTAAGAGCAGATTATCACGTGCCAACAGATGTGGTAAGTCCACTATATTGTTGCATGTCAAATAATATTTTGCTCGGAACAAACAAGCAGCGCGCATTCACAAAAATGCTAGTAGATGGCCTAAAAGATCTTGAACCCAAACGTGGCAAGCATATCTACTGGATGCACACCATCCCATTTTGGTCGAGTGTGATAAAGGATATATTCGAGTTTTCTGATCGCGTCCAGATTGTAGGAGATGAGATCGGAGAGGTCTGTGATTGCGATTTTGACCCAGCAGATCCTTATGAAGCGATGGCCAAGCGCATGGTTTATAACATCTTGAATGGATCGGCAAAACGTCGCATTGAAGCTGGAATAAAACATGCCAAGATAGCTGGAGCAGATGGTGCTATTTGGTTCAACCATTGGGGTTGTAAACACACTATTGGATCGAGTATTTTAGCAAAGAAGCTGTTTGAAGAAGCTGGAATTCCTCTTTTAGTTCTCGACGGAGATGGGTGCGACAAAAGTCATGGCGGCGAGGGACAAACATCGACTCGCATCAATGCATTTTTAGAGATGCTAGATGGATGATTTTACTAAGTTGCCCCTAGAGAGCATACGGACTTTGGCGTTATCGGGCAGGGAATTATACTAAGAGCAAAACTTCCAATTGCTTCAAATACCAAGACACCCAAAGTGGTTCTATCATACAAGGTTGGTCGCAGATGAGCACATGCGTTATTTGTAAATATGCCCCAATAGAGCTCTTGATCTCTTTAGGAGCAACTATCGAGACCATAGATGAGATGCCTAGCAACTTTGGGATATCTGAAGAGTTGTGTGGCTCTGGAATTTGTGGTTTTGGCAAGACTCTGATCGACACATCATTGCAAGGCAATTTTGATGAAATTGTACTTTCTGATTGCTGCGATGTCATGAAGACTGTCGACGATGTGTTAAGTCATCAAAAAGGCGATGATTACACGCTTATGTTACATCTCCCCCACTGCAATACTGATTGTTCAATTGATTTGCTAGCAAAAGAGCTTAAGCGCTTTTGTCAAAATTATTGCAAGCTTCATAATGTTGAATTTTCATCCGAAGCTTTTAAAGACGCATTTATCTCACATAATAAACAAATTAGTGCGCTAAGCAGATCAAAATACTTCCCCAAGGGCAAACCTCATATCTCTGTTATGGGAGCAAGAATAGGTCACCAACTTTTAGAGATGATTGAAGATTCTTGTAATCTTAGCGTGATCGATTATACGTGCATGGCAAGCAGAAGCATTAATAGCCAAACCCTTCCTGATACTTTTGATTTCGATGAGCTAATGCATTGGTACGCAGGAGAGCTTTTGAACCAAATTCCTTGTGAGCGCATGGTAGATGTCACTAGTAGACGCGAATTAATTGAAGATGGTGCCCTAGTAGGAATTATCTATCATACCCTCAATTTCTGTGATTTTTACGACATTGAATTTGCCGATATAAAAAGGTCTTGCGATATACCTATGCTAAAGATTGAGTCGGATTTTACGCTACAAAGTTCTGGCCAACTAAAGACTAGAATCGAAGCATTTTGTGAGAGCTTAAACATTGCAGATAGTACAGATAGAGCATCGACTAAAAACTCCGCTCGCGCTATATCTACAAAGCCCGATAATGCTGCACACACAACATATACTCGCTACTTTGCAGGAATAGATAGCGGATCTACGAGCACAGATGTCGTAATCATAGACTCAGCAGATGAGATCTTGGGATCTGCAGTCGTCCCAACTGGCGCTTACCCATCCAAAAGCGCAGAAGAGGCTCTAGCAAAAGCCTTAGAGATCGCTCATATTGATCGAAGCAATATTGCAAATATAGTCTCAACAGGATATGGACGGACTAATCTAGAGATTGGAGATAGATCTGTTACGGAGATCAGCTGCCATGCAAAGGGCGCACATTATCTTGATCCAACTATCACGACAATAATCGACATTGGCGGGCAAGATAGCAAGGCTATCTCGATCAATAGCACAGGCAAGGTCGTTGATTTTGCAATGAACGACAAATGTGCTGCGGGAACTGGACGCTTCTTAGAAAATATGTCTAGGATTTTACAGATCGATCTCGACGAGATGGCAAAGCGCGGCCTAAATGCCTCAGAAGAGATCGTGATATCGAGTACATGCACTGTTTTTGCTGAGTCGGAGGTCATTACACTAATTGCTAAGGGAAAAGATGTCGATGACATAATCTATGGCCTCAACCGTGCTGTTGCTCAACGTGCATCTTCACTCGTAAAGCGCATCAGCGGCACTTCTCCATTTATGATGACAGGTGGCGTTGCCAAGAATCTGGGAGTTTTAAAGGCTCTAGAAGAGCAGCTTGGCTCTGAAGTTAAAACAACAAATAAAGCGCAACTTTGCGGTGCAATTGGAGCTGCGCTTTATGCAAAAGATATGTTTGAGAGCTAACTATTTGTTGTGGCTTTAAAATGCACTTTTGTGGTCTAGTGCTTACAAGAAAATGCTTACAAGAAATGTGCTCTTAGATAATCACCGTCATAGATCGAAAGATAGGCTGGAGCAATATCGAATACTGTCTTTGCTCCACTTTCACCCTCTTCATTTAGACGAATAGCTGCACGCGCATAAGCAATTAAGACACTAGCTGTAAACTCAGGATTTGAATCAAGTGTGAGCGAATACTCTATAACACTAGTATTTCCACTAGCAGACTTCCCGCTTCTTAAAACAAATCCACCATGAGGCATAGCGCTATGATCGCGATCTAGCTCCTCCTGTGGGATAAAATGCACAGTTGTGTCATACTCATCGAAATAGTTGGGCATATTGACAATTTGACGCTCAACCTCTGCAGCATTTGCGCCCTCTTCCAAAACAACAAAACACTCTCTTGTGTGCTTTTGACGTGTGGTCAGTTCGGGATTTGAGCCAGATCTTGCTGCATCGAGTGCTTCTTGGCAAGGGATAGTGTATTGCTTTGCATCGGCAACGCCCTCGATATGCCTTACCGCATCGGAATGCCCCTGGCTAATTCCCTTGCCCCAAAATGTATAATCTACACCTTCGGGAATAAAGCAGTTTCCAAATAGACGATTTAAAGAGAACAGACCCGGATCCCAACCACTAGAAATAATCGCAACTTTACCAGCGTTTCTTGAAGCCTCATCTACTGCACTAAAATGCTGTGGGATCTTTGCGTGTGTATCAAAGCTATCGATAACATTGCAAAGTGCTGCAATTTTTGGAGTCATCTCTGGCAGGTCAGTCACGCTGCCACCACATAAAATAAGAGCATCTATCGAAGATGCGTCTGTTTCAATAGCCTCCATTGGCTTAACTTCAACGCCCTCGGTAGCAATTTTTACACTGCTTGGATCGCGTCTTGTATAGACAGCTACAAGCTCCATATCACTATTTTGACGGATAGCCATCTCGACTCCACGGCCAAGATTTCCATATCCAACAATGCCTATGCGTCTTGCCATAGTTAACATTCCCCCTAAACCTTGGGATTATTTAAGTCGCTCATTTAATTATTTATCCCACGAAAGTATACTTTGCCGTCCGAGTCGGTCGTTGGCACTAGTTAGTCTATAGGGTTATTGACACTCCCTAAAGGTCAGGAGCTTTCAAAGCATACTCATACTTTTTTATCCCAACATTTCTGCACTTAAAGACATATTTTTACCCTGAAAAAAGCAGATCAAATAATCGACTTTACACTGATTTGACATTCCTCTTACAAATATATGAATAGTCCTTCTTAAAATGCTTAGCGTTATTTCAAATTGAATGAGGTTGTAGGTTTTAAGGAAAGGACTTTAAAGAAGATGGAAATGAGCAAAAATAGATCTAAGCTCATTGCAGCTGCTCTTGCTACAGTCTGCATTGCAGGATCGCTCACAATGGTTGGATGCTCTTCAAGTGGAGAAGAAACAACTGGCAGTGCCGATACTCCCATCAATGTTATAACCCGTGAGGATGGATCGGGAACTCGTGGAGCTTTTACAGAGCTTCTTGATATTGAATCTGAGGATGGCGGAGATCTGATCACTTCTAGCGCTGTTACTTCCAACTCAACTGCAGTCGTTTTGACAAATGTTGCAGGTGATCCAAATTCAATAGGCTACATATCCTTAGGTTCACTCAATGACACCGTCAAAGCAGTTACAGTCGATGGAGTTGAAGCGACTGCTGAAAATGTCACAAATGGATCTTATACTCTAGCACGCCCATTTAATATCGTTCCTTCTGCATCTGCTTCCTCTAACGAAGCTGCAACTGATTTCCAAACATTTATCATGAGCGCTGAGGGACAGGCTATCATCGCCGAAGAGGGTTATGTCGCTATCGACTCTGACGCGCCTAGCTACACCGCTTCTGGCGTTACTGGAACGGTTGTTTGTGCTGGCTCCTCTTCTGTAAGCCCAGTAATGGAAGCTTTAGCAGATGCTTATGAGGCTCTAAATCCAGATGTTACCATCGAAGTTCAAACATCTGACTCCTCTACTGGTATTCAGATGGCCATCGAAGGAACATGCGACTTTGGTATGGCATCCCGCGAAATCAGCGACTCTGAAGCAGAGCAAGGTGCAACTGCAATTGTTATCGCGCAAGACGGAATCGCTGTTATCGTTAACCCTGAAAACTCAGTTTCTGCTCTAACCTCTGAGCAAATAGCGCAGATATTTATTGGCGAGATCACCGACTGGTCTGAGATCGGTACAGCTTAATACAAATCTGTCAGGCAAGGAGAGTTAAGAGCAGATGAAAAGCTTTAAAGAACCTTTTGCGAAGGTGCTTTTCACGACCGCTGCAGGAATTACAATTCTTGCAGCGGTGCTCATTTGCATCTTCCTGTTTGCCAATGGTCTTCCAGCAATGGTAGAGATTGGTATATTCGACTTCCTAGGTGGCACAACCTGGCGTCCAGGTGCTGATCAATATGGGATCTTGCCAATGATCTTAGGAAGCATCTATGCAACCATTGGAGCTATCATAATCGGTGTTCCTATTGGACTTCTCTGTGCTATCTATATCTCAAAATTTGCAAAGCCAAAGGTTAAAAAATTCCTAAGCTCTGGTGTTGAACTCTTAGCAGGAATCCCATCAGTTATCTATGGTTTCTTCGGCCTAGTCGTGATAGTTCCTCTCATTAGAGAATTTTTTAATGTGCAGGGTCTTAGTCTACTTGCAGTCTCAATCATACTAGGAATTATGATTTTGCCCACGATCATCACGTTGTCCAAAGATGCACTCGATGCTGTTCCTGAGAAGTATTACCAAGGTGCTTTAGCACTTGGTGCAGACCACGAGAGAAGTGTCTTTCATGTTTTAATTCCTGCAGCTAAATCAGGAATTTTTGCAGGTATTGTCCTAGGACTTGGACGTGCTATTGGTGAGACTATGGCAGTTGTGATGGTCGCTGGCAACCAAGCTCTTATACCAGAGAGCTTGCTAAGTGGGGTTAGAACACTTACAGCCAATATAGTTTTGGAGATGGGATATGCAGTCGACCTACATCGTGAAGCTCTAATCGCCACCGGTGTAGTCCTATTTGTTTTCGTCCTAATCATAAATATTGCTTTCTCAGCTCTGAAAGCGAGGGCAAAGAAAAGATGAAAGACGAGATTCAACTTAACTCAGATAGCACCACAACTGCTCTGCGCTCATTAAATGCAGGAAAGCCAGTTAAAAAAACATCTTCTGTAATTTTAAATTTGTTAGTTAAATTAGGTGCGTTTTTAACTGGAGCAGTCCTAATTGTCATTGTTGCTTATATCGTAGTGATGGGCGTGCCAAACCTTAGCCCCGATCTCTTTGCACTCGAATACAATTCTGATAATGTCTCGATGCTTCCCTCATTGATCAACACTATTTTGGCCGTTCTGTTAACACTTGCAATCGCTGTTCCTTTAGGCGTTATGGCAGCGATCTACCTTGTTGAATACACAGGCAGAGGTAACAAGTTCGTCAAGATAGTACGCATTACTGCAGAGACCCTATCTGGCATCCCTTCTATTGTCTATGGTCTATTTGGAATGCTATTCTTCGTAGGTTTTTGTGGATGGGGACTCTCACTCCTATCTGGATGTTTAACACTAGCTATTATGGTCTTGCCTACTATCATGCGTTCTACAGAAGAGGCTCTTTTAGCAGTACCAGATTCTTATAGAGAGGGTAGCTTTGGTCTAGGCGCCGGCAGACTTCGCACAGTTTTGACCGTAGTCTTACCCCCTGCAATGCCAGGTATCGTAGGTGGAATTATCCTTGCTATCGGCCGTATTGTTGGTGAGAGTGCCGCTTTGATCTACACAGCAGGTACTGTTGCTTCTATCCCAGATAGCGTCTTTAGTTCTATTCGCACCATGTCTGTTCATATGTATGTGCTTTCTGGCGAAGGACTTCATATCGATGAGGCCTATGCCACTGCAGTTGTTTTGTTGGTAGTAGTTCTACTTATCAACGCTCTCGCAGCATTTATTGCAAAGCGCATCACGAAAGGAAATGAATAATGTTAGAGCTACTAGAGAGATCGATCGATCTCATCACAGAAGATGCTGCTACAAGAAATTCCAATTCTTTAGCAAATCTAGATACCAAAATCAAAGTTGACAATCTTGAGCTTTTTTACGGTGATTTGCACGCTCTTCATACAATTAATATAAATATCCCACGCAACAGAATCACAGCGTTTATCGGCCCATCTGGTTGCGGCAAATCAACACTTTTGCGCACGCTCAACCGTATGAACGATCTTGTAGAAAACTGTCGTATCGAGGGTCAAGTAATTCTAGATGGCGAGAACATCTATGATAAAAACACCGATGTAAACATGCTTCGCAGGCGCGTCGGAATGGTTTTCCAAAATCCAAATCCATTTCCTATGAGTATCTATGACAATATCGCATTTGGTCCAAAGACCCATGGAGTTAAAGCAAAGGATCAACTCGATGAGATCGTTGAAAACGCTCTTCGAAAAGCTGCGATCTGGGACGAACTCAAAGACAGGCTCAACAAAAGCGCGCTCGGCCTTTCTGGTGGGCAGCAGCAACGCCTTTGCATCGCGAGAGCTTTAGCGGTCGAGCCAGAGGTACTTTTAATGGACGAAGCAACGAGTGCTCTTGACCCGCTATCTACCGGACGTATTGAGGATCTCGCTGTTGAGCTTAAGAACGAATATACCGTTGTGATGGTTACCCACAATATGCAGCAGGCAGCAAGAATTTCAGATATGTGCGCATTTTTCCTTCTTGGAGATCTCATTGAATTTGACGAGACCGACAAGCTCTTTAGTCAGCCAACAGATAAGCGTACTGAAGATTACATCACAGGAAGGTTTGGATAAAACTATGCGCAACGTTTTTGATAGCAAATTAGAACTACTAGATGCTGAGATCTTAGTTATGAGCTCTTCGATGGAAGAGGCTATCCTTGGAGCAATCAATGTTTTAGAGACTCGCAATGTTCAAGAGGCTCATCGAATTATCGAAAGTGACGATGATATTGACGCTCAAGAGCTTGAGATTGAAAACCTCTGCATTAAGCTACTTTTGACTCAGCAACCTGTTGCAACAGACCTTAGAAGAGTCTCTGCTGCACTAAAAATGGTCGGTGACATGGAGCGTATTGGAGATCATGCCGCCGATATCGCTGAGATTATCCTTGACCTCAAAGGCGATTTTGATGTGAGACTAATGAAGCATCTAAGCGCTATGGGCCATCATGCTTGCAACATGGTCCATGATGCAGTTGAAGCCTATATCGACCGTGATATCAATAAAGCTAGAGAGATTTTTGAGAAAGACAAGTTTTTAAACGAAACATTTGACGATGTTAAAAAAGATATCGCCTATTCAATCCAAGAACGCCAAGATTTGGCGGGCGATTTAGTCGACGCGCTTATGATCGCAAAATACCTAGAGCGCGTTGGAGACCACGTGAAAAATATTGGGGAGTGGGTAGAATATTCACTGACAGGCAATTTTAAGGGAGAGCCTATAGGATGATCTACTATCTCGAAGATGACGAACAGATTCGCAATCTAACCTTATATACCCTCGCACAGACGGGTAAGGAGACCGTTGGTTTTTCTAGAGCGTCTGAATTATATGATGCTTTAGAGACTGCTTTGCCAGATCTGTTCTTACTCGATGTTATGCTACCTGGAGAAGATGGTCTTAGCGTCTTGAAGAACTTGCGTTCAAACCCCAAGACAGCAGACATACCTATAATGATGATCACTGCAAAGTCTACCGAATTCGACAAGGTAACGGGTCTAGATGCTGGAGCTGATGACTACCTTTCCAAGCCATTTGGAATGATGGAGCTGGTATCTAGGATTAACGCACTGCTTCGTAGATACTCAAAGAGCTCTTCTTCTCAAAACTCCACCATTACAAACAATCTATCTGGACAAGACACAATGTCAGCCACTGGAGCCATAAGCGCATCATCATCTATCCGATCAGGTTCAAATTATCCATCGCCTTGCGCTGCAGCTTCGATCTATCCTGATGGGATTTCAAATGAAATCTTGGATGCAGGTCCTATCCATCTAGATACAGCCAGATATTCTGTAACAGTAAATGGAAATAAAGTAAATCTTACTCGTAAAGAATTTGAGATGCTTCATTACCTTTTGGAGAACAAAGGGATAGTTATATCGCGCAATAAGTTACTCAACAGAGTCTGGGGCTATAGCGTTGCAGGTCAAACTAGAACAGTCGATGCCCATATTCAAACGCTTAGGAAAAAGCTTTCTGAGGTCGACCCGGCTGCTTCTGCGATGATCGAAACAATTCGTGGAGTAGGCTACAGAATCAAAGATTAGGGGATTTTTTTGACTACTCAAACCTCCAATGTTTCTTTCCATAAGATAAGCCTTGCTAAAGCCGTAAGTAGAGCGGTAACAATAGCAAGTGCACTTGTAATTTTGATCTCCACAATAGCAATCGTTGCAATCGTATACACTACCCTAGACAAGGAAGCATCAGAGACTCTAGCTCTTGAAGTTAATGAGTTGGCAGACCTCTTTAATGATGAGATTTCTCACATGGCAACACCATCCTCTGAACAAACTGCCACATTGGTATCAGAGCTAAAAGACGAGATACTCTTTGTCTATCCTGAGACCAGAGTTACTCTAATTGGCTCTGATGGCACCGTTTTGTTCGATAGTGTTTTGGACGAATCGTCCTTAGAAAATCATAGTCAACGCCCTGAGTTTATTGAAGCGGTAGAGACCGGCCAATCGAGTGAGGGAAGGTATTCTCAAAGCCTAGGAGCTGACACGATCTATCATGCACGCCTACTTGATGACGGTAGCGTTTTGCGCATGTCTATGACTCAATCTTCGGTTCTTGGTCTTTTATGGTCAGTTGCATTGCCCACCATTTTTACTATGGCTGCTGCTTTAATTATTTTGTCTCTGATTGTTAAAAGAATCACAAAGAAGATGACCAAAAGCCTTGAAGAACTAGATTTGGACAATCCTTTAGAAAATAAAAATGCACCAGAAGAGATCACACCTTTGCTCCAGCGTCTAGAAGATCAAAGACTGCGCCTCGATGCTCAAAATAAGGAGCGTCGTAGATTTACCTCTAATGCCTCGCATGAGCTTAAAACACCTTTGACAATTATCTCTGGGTATTCTGAGATCATTGCCAATGGAATTGCAAAACAAGAAGATGTTATTGGCTTTGCTGATTTAATTCACAAAGAAACAATACACATGAAAAATATCGTCGATGATCTGCTAGTTTTAACGCGTCTTGACGACGCTGATGTTGAACAGGCAGCAATAGATATGAATCAAGATGTATCGCTTGCAGAGGTTGTAACTTCGGTAGTTGAACAGCTTTCTACAGCCGCAGAGCATAATCATGTCCAGATAGCCGTAGATATTCCAGATGGGGTTGACCGTCCAGATATCTTTGTAAAAGGTAACTCCAGAATGCTAAATGAGCTTGCTAGAAATCTAGTAGAAAATGCTATCCGCTATAACGTAGAAGATGGCAAGGTGACAATCTCGGTGTATAGAGATGGATCTGGTCTGCCAATTTTGAAAGTTACAGATACAGGAATTGGAATTGCGCCAGAACTGCGTGAAAAAATCTTTGAAAGATTTTTCTGCATTGATGAATCTAGATCCAAAGAGACTGGCGGGAGCGGTCTTGGACTTGCAATCGTTAAACATGCTGCTAACTTACATAAAGCCCAGATAATTGTGCAGGGCAATGAGCCAAATGGATCAATTTTTGAGATTGTATTCCCACGTGAGATTTCTGCTGACTAGCCATTAGGCTAAAGAGCTTAAGTCCGAGACCTATAGGAGAAAACCTGCGCAGATCAGCTTAAAAAAGTGGCCAGAGTACCTATTTGTAAAAACACATGGCCACTTTTTTAAACTAAATCTTTAATTCAAGTATGTGCGAGGTTAGAGCTTTTGGTAACTTCTTAAACTTACCATCCCCTAGTGTTACGCGGAGTATGAAAAGTTTCGAGCTAAAGCTAAAGTTTTTTTCAAAACAACTCTCAAGCTATGAACGCTCGACAAATTGAATTCTATATCCATCAGGATCTACTGTGAAATAATAGGTAAGTCCTGGAGCTGGCTCGATTGGACCTTCGTATTCGCTAACCCCCATTTGATCGAAGATAGCTTTAGCATCTTCAACTTCAAAACCCATAGAGATATTTTCCTGTTCGGTCATGTCAAGCTGAAATCCTTTAAGCTCGACCAGCTCAATGCGGCCGCCATTTTCATGACCTAAAATAGCAATATCCTCATTAACAACATTGATGTAGCGTTCAATTATAGGAAATCCCAAAATATCACGGTAAAAAGCGAGTGACTTATCGATATCTCCGACGTGGAGTGTGGTCCATGCAAATTGTGCTGACATTTTGCTCTCCTTTCGAAATTAAGCGGCTTTCTTCAGATATCCTGAATCTTTAACACCTATAAGATTAGCCTTTGATACCGTTTGCCGCTACAAAAAAATTTGAATAAAAATAATGTTGACGCAGAAACAAATATGCTATAAGTTAGACATCGTTAACTTAGATGAAGCTAACTCTTGCTAGAGAAGTAAGGATGCTCGAGGACCAGGTTTTGCTGCAAACTCAACTTTGTCTCAATTTGACATCTTTTTCTTCTCGCAAAATACTTAGCAATTTAACACCTTGATCTAAGTAACTAGGAAGGAGCTTTAAAGTAAATCATCCCTGTTAAAAGCTTAAAGCTCCACCCTTCTCCTCTCCTCTTTCCTTAGGAAAACGGCCGGATCCCCAACACCGGCCTTTTCCATTTT
>CAZLCK010000027.1:0-18330 GCA_964558235.1 uncultured Coriobacteriaceae bacterium | reverse complement strand
TCTATTAGATGAGCTATATAGCCTATATAGGTTTTGATAAGGTTCTACTGATTTTCACTACGCTTAAGCGTAACGGGGGGGGGGATTTTGTCTATAAAAAATTTGTAATTGGGAAAATAGACTGATTTTAAGCCAGTGATAATGCCTGAAGAATAATGCTTGAATGCTTGATACAAAAGACAAGGCAGAAACCAGAGGATATATAAGTCTAGGTCATAGAACCTACAAGCCCATAAGCCTCACAAAACTAAGTGAGGCCGAAAACTTTGGGTTATAGAACATGCGTGGTGATAGGTTAGCATATTACCTAACCAGAAGAGGCAGCCTCGATAGCCGTCACTGTTGCGGTCGAAGATCCTTCATAAAAATAGAGTGTTATATAGTCCCCAGCTTTGTAAGAGACAATCTCGATGATCGATGATGGACAATCATATATTCGTGAATCCCCGACTAATGTTAGATAAAAATGCGTCTCTCCATCAACAATCACTGGATAGATCGTATTGATTTGCCCAGTTATCTCTGTGCTATCAGAAACATTAGTTGTAGAATCTACAACCCCATTACTTGCTAATAGAGCTTTATAATTTTGCTGAGTTTCGGCTATGGTGTCCCCAACTGCAACATTTTGATATCTTTGAATATCCACCATTGCATACATCTTAACCAGACCTGCACTATCCTTTAGAGCCATAATATAGGTAGGCTGGTTAGAGATATTGATCAAAAGCGGGAATGTCGCTGTATAACGCAGATTTTGTACCTGCCCCTCAGCCGATTCCATAGCAGATTGTTCAGTTGCGCCTGAAACAGCATAAAAATACGACTCCGCTGTGCGCTGGTTAATCAAGACAAATCCAATAATCGAATCATCCGATGTAGCCGAGGTCACGCCGGTATATAGCCACAAAGAGTCATCTTTTACAACATAGTTGTAGCCATTTTCTCCACCAGCTTGCGTTGTCTGACGTACGTCCTCTTGGCCTAACCACGAGTTCCACCAGCCATTTACATACAGGCCGCTCCAATTGTATTGCTCAATCAAAAGATCGGTCGGATAGACCCTATCAACCCACTCCGGAACATCCTCAACAGCCAAATCCAAGCACTCTCCAGTTGAAGCATTGCACAGAACAACTCTGGAGATCGTAGTGCCACCAAAAAGACCGATTGTGCGTTCCTGGACGGGGCAAATCCACCAGGGCTGACCATCTTCGTCGATCTCAAAAGACTTTTGGTCAAACATATAGAAGGGGTACTTTAGCTGCACATAGCGATCGACATTATATATAAATGGGTCGGATTCCGAGATACGAATAGGATCATCCAAACGCACTATCTGGGTATCTTGCGTAGTCATATCAACCATAACGTAGGCAGGAATTCCCTCACTTTGGTTGGTAAACCATTTGATAATGTCCGCATAATTTAGTGGGCTAACACGTACTGGGCTTCCCTGATAATTAATTTGGCTATAGATATCTGAAATCTCAAATTGGCTAACATAGTCGACCATCGTTCCCATAACGCGATTGCCTAAAATTGCTGCTGAGCTACCATCGATAATTGGGATTGTATTGTAGTCAACCTCAGCGATTCCGGTAGCAAAATCTTGCTCTGTAGTCTGCAAAATGCTTGCATATTTTTCTGCATTACCCGGGAAAAACGAGGCGGAGGCCAAAGCGCCTCCAATTCCTATTAAAGCGATTACAACAGGAATCCAAGACAGCCTCTTAAAGCGCTGGGCCTTGCCATCATCGCGAAGATGAGTCTCTGTGCCCACACGATATGCATTCATGTAGCTACGCAGAATAATAAATGCTGGTAGCAGAATAACGATTCCCACAAAAAGCCAGAGCTCTTCGGAGTGAATATTTAGAGCCGGATGAAACCACCAGTACAAAAAGGCAATGATCAAAATCGCAACGATAATAAGTATCGCTCTTTTTACCTTAGAGATGCTTTTCCACCATTGCCCAAATGTACGTGCAGAGCCTGAGCTGGACTTGCCTGACTTTTTAGATTTGCCGCCTTTTTTAGATCCTGACCCACCAAAGCCAAATCCGCCAAAGCCAAAGTCTCCAAAATCAAAAGAGCTTCCAGAATCCCCATCAGATCCTCTTGAACCCCAAGGATTAGATTGTCCCATCTGTATGTCCTTTCGATATAGTTTTTATCGACTTAAGCTAGCCAACGCTCAAATGCAATCCGCCCAACAAAACCGACAGACGCACAGCCCCACAGGCTCTAAGTTCTACTAATCGGTAGCGTTACGCTCACCAACTCCAAAGTCAGCAACATTTGCTGCCATCTCTTCAAGTGTGATTTGATGATGCCCAGTTAGCTTGACAAAATCATCTGTGCATTGCGACATCTGATCTAACCTAATAGCGGTACCAAAAGTGACCATTCCTTTAGAGCAATATGGGGAGTTTTTAGCCTCTTCTGTTAGCCACTCGCCATCGGTCTCGCGAGGAATGCCCATTCTGTCAAATTCTGCATAATTCTCTTCATCAGTAATGAATTCGTATGTGACAGGCTTTCCAAATGCGGGTGCAACAATTTCGATAAATTCAGCGATTGTTCGAGGTGTATCTCCAGAAATATAGAAGATCTCATTATGATAATCACCTGCAGCAGCAGAAGCAGCAGCCTCGGCGCAGTCCTTGCGAGAAACATGAGCGACCCTACCATCACCCATATTATTTCTAACAACACCGGTTGTCTTAGCAGCAGTCTCGACAGCTGCAATCATTGCCTCAGCATATTGTGTGTTACGAAGGAAGACATAATCAAAGCCTAAAGCCTCGATTAGCTGCTCGGTATAGTGATGGTCATTATTCTCGTAACCAGCATTTTCCAAAATTCCAGCACCGCAAGAAGAGGTATACAAGAGACGCTTAACACCTGCATTTCTAGCAGCAATTGCAGCATTTGTATGCATCATCCTGCGCTTGCGACCAACTTGTGGAAGCGAGATCAAAAGCATCGACTCCGCACCAGCAAAAGCCTCTTCGAGCTGCTTAGGATCTCCAAAATCAGCCTCGCGGCAGTCATATCCCATATCTGCAAAATCCTTGATCTTTTCCACCCTAGACGAAGTTAGAATCAGATCTTTCTTGTCCACAAGTTTCATTAAAGTCTCTACAACGCCTCGGCCTAAATTGCCATTTGCTCCGGTAACAACGATCTTGCCCATGTTTACACCTTCTTTATAATGTCCTTTGATCTAATACTTGAGTCAAAAAATCGTTAAACTAAATGATAAAAATTTAAACTTTTATCTGCACGTAAACGAGCTAAGCATATAAACATTTAGCTCGAACGATTATATCCTACGATAGTCCTAACTTTGAGCCTATAATTAACGTTCTAAAGAATGTTTTGCGAGATTTTCCAAGGAGGAAGTCTTGAGCGCAGAAAACTTAAATAAGAGATCTTTAGATGATTTTGCAACATCTTCTCGCCCAGCCTTTCCAAAGCGTGGAGTTATCACCGCTGGAATGCCCTATGGCAATAAGGATTTGCACTTCGGCCACATCGGGGGAGTTTTTGTGCCAGCCGATATGTTTGCACGATTTTTGAGAAATCGCCTTGGCTCGCAAAATGTTTTGTTTGTATGCGGAACCGATTGCTATGGCTCTCCCATTATCGAAGGTCATCGCAAAGCAGTTGAAAATGAGGGATTCGTTGGAACTATCGAAGATTACGTTGTCAAAAACCATAACTCCCAAAAGAGCACGTTAGATGACTATGCTATCTCCTTAGATATTTATGAGGGGTCGGGCCTAGGCTATGCTAAGCAGCCCCACAAAGAGATGACCGACTATTTTTTTAAAACTCTTTACGAAAATGGTTATCTTGAAAGGCTTTCAACCGCACAATTTTATGACACAAAAGCGCAGATGTTTTTAAATGGACGCCAGGTTATTGGTCGCTGTCCTGTGCAGGGATGTAAGTCAGATAAGGGTTATGCTGATGAGTGCGATCTAGGGCATCAGTACAACCCAGAAGAACTGATTGAGCCCAAGTCTACGATCACAGATACCGTGCCTGAGCTTCGGCCAGTTAGCAATTGGTATTTTAAGCTGCCGCAATTTAGTCAAATAATTGCTGAACATGTTGAGAATCTACGCGAGGATGGACACACTCGCTCGTTTGTTCTATCTGCAATCGAAGAGTTTTTGCAACCGCCTATTATCTATATTCAGAGCAAATATGAAGATCGATACAGAGCAGTTGCTGACAAATTACCTGAACATCAATTCCATGAGGCGCAGGATGGCAAGTCATCTTTTACGATAGAGTTTTCTAATATCGACCAAAGAGATATAGCTCGCGATGTGCTTGAGAGTGCTGGTGTGCGCTTTAGGACTGGAAAGACTCTTGTACCATTTAGGCTCACGGGAAATATCGATTGGGGCATAGAGGCTCCAAAACTCGAGGACGAAGATCGTCTAACTGTATGGTGTTGGCCTGAGTCTTTATGGGCTCCAATTTCGTTTACTTCTGCAGCCCTGCAACATCGCGGTGGAAGTGAGAAGGACTGGCGCGACTGGTGGACAACAAAGGACTGCAAGATATTCCAGTTTATTGGAGAGGATAATATCTATTTTTATGGTGTTGCTCAAAGTGCGCTCTTTCCTGCTATGCAAAACGCTGACAAGGTCTCACCTAATCCAGCTGAGGGGCAGCTTCAGCAAGGCCAACTAATTGCCAATCATCACCTGATGTTTTTGAACAAAAAAGCCTCTTCGTCTGGAGCGATCAAGCCTCCTATGGCTAAGGAGCTTTTGAATTATTACAATACCGATCAACTTCGTGCACACTTTTTAGCTCTTGGCTTGGGTCAAAAATCTGTGAGCTTCCAACCAAAACCGTTTAATCCAAATGCCGACGAAAAAGCTCCAGATCCTGTGCTTAAAGAATCGGCACTTCTAACTAATATCTTCAATAGGATTGCACGTTCATGTTTCTACACCGCAAAAAAGATCTGCAACAACACCATTCCTTTAGGCGAAGCTAATACGCCTGCGGGAGAGATCGCAGCTGTAGATTTTGAGATTATCGCTAAGGTTGCACAAACTGCTCTTGAGTATGAGAGGCTTATGTCTAAGCACGACTTTCACCTGGTGCTCTCACTTTTGGATGAATATCTACGCGACGCTAATAAGTATTGGGCTAACAACTACAAAAAAACCGACGATCCAGCCGAACTCGATTATCAAAAGCATGTGTTAGCCAACACATTCTATATGTTAAAGATCGCAACTGTGCTGATGGAGCCTATCGCGCCTATTGGAACTCACAAGATCTTTGAATATTTGAATTTAGATTGCTCAATTGAAAAGTTTTTGAACTTCGAGCATGTGTTGGATGGCTTTGATGCGTTTGTTGGTGAAGATGAGATTGTAGCTGGTGGACACGTTTTGAAGGAGCTTCCTCCAAGAACCGATTTCTTTGAGAAGCATCCCTCGCAGTTCGCATAATTAAAGCTCGGTTTGCTTAGGGCGCATTTTGCTTAGGGAGAATTTTGCCTAAGTGCGGTTTGTTTGAAGCGCGGTTCGTCCAGAGCAAATTTTGCTTAAAACACCTTTTGCTTAGGCATATTTCGCTTGAGCACATTTGCTTAAAGCACATAGTTGCTAACGCGACAACACTTCTGCGCTCTCAACATGAGAACCAAGAGAGCTTTTGTTAACATTTCTTCTAATTGAAAGATACTCGATTATCAAGAGCACAAATAGCACTAACATTTCAACAAGATAACCTACGACTGCGCCGGTAAGTCCGAATAGATTTATGAGGATTATCGGAATTACAAGCGATACGCCAAAAGCGATCAAATACATACGCACAACATCTTTTTGACGGCGTAAGACCGTAATCACCTGATACAAAAAGTCTATGACCGCCGTGACACCGCCCGCTGTAAGCATGATGTTGAAAAGCGAGCGATATTGCTCAAAGTCGATGCCATAGAACAGACTCATCAAAGGAATTCCTATCCAGCCGATAAAAAACATCATTACAGCAGTAATGGCGATAGTGATCGCAATCATAACAACGATCATTTGGTCGAAGCGCTTGCGAAGCTTTGGATCGGCCCAGATGTTAGCTAGTTTGACCAACAAAGGCTTATATATTAGCTGCACGATCATCAAGATCATCTGCGCTGGGAAATAGATGGCATTAAAGTAGAGCTGGCTATCGTAACCAAGCGTGCCTTCCATGACAAACTTTGGCATATTGTCTATAAACGAATATAGAAAGAGCGCCAAAAATAATGGGAAGCACTGCTTAAAAAGCGTGATAATGCTAGATACTGTCCAGCGACGTGATCTTCTGCTTTCAAAGAGAGTAAGTGGCAGAGTCAAAAAGAAAAACGACACAAGCGCAGCCACTGCCATTGCAATGCTTGCAACACCAACATTTCTAGTGATAACAAGAGCGATTGTGAAGACTACAAATACAGCAACCGAACGAAATGCCTGCGAAATGCCTGCTAGATACATCTTGTCGGCCTGCTGCAAACGCCCTTCGTAAACGTCGGCTAGACCATCGACCATCTTGTAGATGTAGACGCCGATGCTAATCATAAGCATCAAGTCTTGGTAGCCTCTAATCATGCAATAGAGCACACCGATTACGATCATCGCGATGCATGTAAGTATGCGATTGATCTGATAGTCGGCAAAAGTGTGTCGCTCATCTAGATCAGAGACCTGATAGGTTCTAACACCGTAGTTGGCGATGATCATCAACAGAGAGCCTGTTACAAAAGCTAGCGAGAACATACCGGCCTGCTCAACGCCAGCGAGCTGTGTGATGACTATTGTCAAAATTGGGAAGATCATTCCCCAAGCAGCAGCGCCAATTGTGTTCCAGATGTAGTCGCGGCTAGTACGATTCGACTCATACATCTCTTCCTGCTCGCTGAAAGAACCTTCTGCAGCCGCGCCCAAAAGACGGTTCCACCATCCCGTTGCAATACGGGTAATAAAATTAGGCTTGTGTCCGTAATATTGCGAAGACGACGAAGCCCCGCGCGATCCACTTCTATAAGAGGATCTACGACGGGGCTCAGTATCTCTATATCTATTATCGCCATTATCGCGATAAGACACTTCGCTTCAGTCCTTCAAGCCTTTTGGAAAACAGTCTACTAATCAGTCTACTAATATGTTTACTCCAAAGTAAAATCATCGATGCCATTAAATACATCAAGCGCCTCTTGTGCGTCGTAATCTGCAAGAGTAATGGCGCTGATAGCCTTGGTTAAACGAACCGCCTCATCGAGTGAGCGCTGATGAATATTTCGTCCTGTTGCATTCCCGACAGCACCACCAACATGAATCTGCTCCCAAAGCTGAGTAAGAAATGTCTCAGCATCAACTGTCGAACCACCAGCACAAACTAGACCAGTACGTCCAGCAGCAGAGGTTGCACGAGCCAAAAGCTCAGAGGAAGTCTCATCATCTGTTGGAGAAGGAGGATTGACCTTAACAAAGTCAGCACCTAGACACAGAGCAACGCCTGCAGCACCTGCGATTAAATCGGCATCTTTCTCGTCTTTAACAGCCTTGCCACGCGGATATATCCATAAAACAACAAGAAGACCATTTGCGTGTGCTTCGGCGATGAGTTCTCCGGCCTCGCTCATCATTGTAGATTCATATTCAGAGCCGAGATATATTGTATAGCCTATTCCAACGATGTTTATTCCTGCCTCACGCATAGCCAAGACAGAATCTAGGGAGTAGAGCTGTGGCGAATAAGGATCATCCTGTTCGGTCTTAACGAGGTTGGTCTTGGAATTCATCTTAACGAGATAATTGATCTCAGGATAATCTTGCGCATACTGAGCTACCAGTCCGCGCTGAGCTGCCAAAACACCGATTGTGCCCTGGCTTCCAATTTGAAAGAGGTGTTCTGGGTCGCTATCTGCAAGATCGATTCCCTCTCCGTAAAAGTCTTTGTTTAGATGTTCAATTTTTTGATCGCAGGCAAAGAGCATCAATCGTCCAGTGCCTCTTGTAGCAGCTATAAAATTGTCGACATAGACCTCTTTGGACTCTGGCATTACGTCAACTGGAATGCGAACATCTTCGCGAGTAATAGTTGGCATCAATTCCTCCTTGTTGGAAAAATATTATCAATAGATTACCCTATCTAACTGTTATGTGTGTTACAAAAGCGACCAAACCTACTGTTTTTGCACACTTACATAAATCAAACGGTAGCCTTAGATCTGATCGATAAAACCGTTAGTCACAGGCCATGCACGATCATCGGTGATAGAAATTCCATCGATCCACGGACCCATCGGTTCGCATCTGCGTTTGTACTCACCTTTCTTCATCAGCGAAAGTACCTCGTTTACTTCGTTGGCCTCATAACCTTCCGCAACAATCTCTTGAGGTGAGTATCCAAACTCTAAATACAGGCTACAAATTCCATCCAAAATCTCATACTCGGGTAAACGGTCTTGATCTTTCTGCCCTGGATGAAGCTCTGCAGATGGAGCCTTTGTTAGTATTTCATCTGGAATCACATGACTCTGTTCATTTCGCCATTTGGCCAGTTCGTAAAGCCTGGTCTTGTAGATATTTCCAAACGGCGCATAGGCACCGGCAGTATCTCCATACAATGTGGAAAAACCAGCTGCAGCCTCCGACTTGTTGCCAGTATTGAGTAGCACCCAACCATACTGATTAGAGAGAGCCATCAAATATATCGTGCGAATTCTTGCTTGCAAATTCTCACGAGTAAGACCTGCGACCTCGCCTCCACACACTGGAGCAAGCATCTCTTCAAAGGCCTCGAATGGTTTGATAATTGGAAGTGTAAATGTTTCGATCTCCAAAAGTTCGGCAAGCTTTGTTGCATCTGTAACAGATCCTTCGGAAGAGTACATAGATGGCATCAAAACGCCATGAACATGCTCAGAACCCAAAGCATCGACCGCAACCGTTGTGACCATAGCGGAGTCGATTCCACCAGAAATTCCCACAACACAGTCGGTAAAGCCATTTTTTGCAAGATAATCGCGAACGCTTAATACTATTGCATTGTAATCTGCGGCTTCCTCTTCAATGCCACTTTTATCCATGTGAACAACAAAGCCAAAATCCCTGTCGTCAAGCTCCTCTAAAGAAAATTCCCACTGTCCTATAGCGCCTTTGCCCTCTTCGAGATCGAGCTCCAAAACAGCCTCATCAAACAGAACGATCTCTGCTGCAAGCTCTCCTGTTGGCGTAATTGCCCAGCTAGCTCCTGGATAGACCGAGCAATCCTGAGCACCCAAAATGCCCGAACGCAAAATCCAAATCCCTTTTTCGCACGCAACATGTTGAGCATCATCGACCGCCTCGCCGCTCACGATATCTGCACGCATAACCTCATAAGTCTCATCGACAAAGTTGATGAGCACATCGCAGTCTAGCTTATCGTCATCAACATCTTGGATATCTCCCCATACAAGCTTTATCGAGGCTTCGTTTAGCATAATCTCAGCGATGTCATAATATGGATCTTCGCCAGCTTCTAAAACCTCAAAACCATCCTTGGAAAATTTAACTAAGCGAGATTCTATGGTCTGGTCAACTATCTCAAATTCAGCATCATCTTCATCTACACAGACAAAAGATGTGCTCACAATTGGAATAGGCGTTTTGGCAGCCAACTTTTCATGAGCACAAAAAAGGCTCTCAAAAAAAGTTTGAGAGCTAGCGAGACCCCCAAGTGGAGACCCCGAAATAAAAAATGGAGGTAAAACAACCAGATCGGCAGGTTCTGTATTTTGTGCTTGACGTTCGACTAATTCCAAAGCCTTCTCTATATTTGCCTCAAAATCTCCAAGAGTTGAATTAAGCTGCAGCAGTGCGATCTTCATCTTTACCTCCTAATTTATTAAAGCCTTGAGATCCAGGGGATCTCTGCTTCTATCGTTGAGAACATGTCGTGCCCTGGATAGACTTTTGTATCGGAGGGCAGTTGAGCTAATCGATTGAGAGATTTCTTCATATCAGATGCATTCCCGCCAGGAAAATCTGTTCTACCACACGTGCCTCTAAAAAGAGTATCGCCGGAAAAAAGTACTTTGGAATTTGCTTCGTAATAACACACACTTCCGGGTGAGTGTCCTGGGGTATGTAAAACTTCAAAGCAAAGATCTCCGAACTCTAATTTCATGCCATCTTCTACCAAAATGTCGGCCTTTTTAATAGTGCGAGGAATCGCTACGACATAGCCTATCTCTTGAGAGTTGAGTAAAAAATGCAGATCATTTTCATGAACTGCAACTGGAGCGCCTGTTGCATCGATAAGGTCCGCCAGCGCACTGATGTGGTCAAAATGGCCATGTGTGATAAGAATCATATCCAGTTTGCGTTCGCCAAGCTTCTCAAGAATAAGCGATGCTTGATCTCCCGGGTCAACCAAGACACAAGCATCCTCTGTATATCCAAGGTAACAATTTGTCATTAGTGGACCGACTTTACAGTTATCTACTTGCATCTTGTTTCTGCCTCCTTTTTTTGGAGTTTTCACCGGGCATCGCTCTTCTCGCTTCAAAAACTCCCTCAACAGATCGCATCTCTCGCAAAATATTATCTATATGTTGAGTGCTGCCTGTTTGAATAACAAATCGCATCTCCACAAAACCATCTTTATTGGAATATGTGTATGAAGAGACAATATTTGTTCCCAAATCACTTAATTTAATTGCAACGTCTTGTAAAAGCCGCGTCCTATCAACCGCACCTACATAGACCTCAACTTGATAGGTGATCTCTTGGCTTGTATCCCATCCAACGTCGATAAAACGCTCAGATTCGCCACTTCTTTCGCGAATATTAGGACAATTTTTTCTATGGACCGTAACACCACGTCCACGTGTCACAAATCCGATTATTTCATCACCCGGCACAGGGTTACAACAACGCGATAGATGAATCAGAACATCATCGACACCCTTAACAACAACACCGGTAGCATTTCTCTTCTTTTGACGCTGGAGCGCTGCTGAGTTTGGTTTTTTTACTGCTATTGTATCTAACTCCATACCGGCCAACTCATTTAAACGAGCTTGGCCGCGCTTCTCCTTGCCCTCAACATTTGTCTGCATCGCCTTAAGCATCATATTTGCAACTTGCTTGCCAGACAGCCTTCCAGAGCCGATCTGCGCAAACACATCCTCTGGACGATTGAAATTAAGCTCTTGAGCAACCTCTTTCATTGCAGCAACAGATCGCGAAGACGAGATCCCAAGGCCGCTCTTTCGCATCTCTTTCGCAAGAATATCTCGCCCATGCATAACATCATCACCCTTAGAAGCCTTAGATAGGTAACTTCTGATCTTGGAGCGAGCCGATGATGTCTTGACGATATTTAACCAGTCGCGAGACGGACTGGAATTTTGTTGGGTTAAAATCTCAACGCGATCACCCGTTTGCAGCTCATATCCCAAAGGCACGATGGCGCCATTGACCTTAGCTCCAACACAGTGATGGCCGACCTGGGTGTGAATTGCATAAGCAAAATCGAGAGGGGTTGCACCAGCACGTAGATTGATAACCTCTCCTTTTGGAGTGAAGACAAAGACTTCAGAATCAAACAGATCGGCCTTTAACGACTGCATAAATTCCTTTGGATCTTGAGTGTCGTCTTGCCACTCGAGCGTTCGACGCAGCCACGAAAGCTGATTGTCAAAATTATCCTCTGAGTTTTTGTGCCCAGCGTTGTTTTCTTTGTATCTCCAATGAGCTGCAACACCATATTCACAGATACGATGCATCTCTTTAGTGCGAATCTGTACCTCTAGCGGACGCCCTGCCGGACCAATAACAGTAGTGTGCAGAGATTGATACATATTGAACTTGGGCATAGCGATATAGTCTTTAAAACGACCAGGCATAGGATGCCACATCGTATGAACAAGACCTAAGCTAGAGTAACAATCCTTGATATCATCGACTATAATTCGCAGAGCGATCAGATCATAGATCTCTGAAAAGCCCTTGCCTCTTTGCGTCATCTTTTGGTAGATCGAATAGAGATGCTTGGGGCGACCTGTAATCTGACCATTAATGCCAAACTTATCTAGTTCGGCCTGAAGCATATCGATCGCTTGAGCCAAATAGGTCTCTCTAGCCTCACGCGTCTCTGCAACCATACGCTGAATCTGCGCATATTTTGCAGGCTCGAGGTAGAAAAAGGAGAGATCTTCGAGCTCCCATTTAATCGAGCTGATTCCAAGACGCTCAGCTAACGGAGCAAAGATCTCCATGGTCTCCTTGGCCTTATATATGCGACGATCTTCCGGAAGCGCCATCAATGTGCGCATATTATGCAGACGATCAGCGAGTTTAATTACGATGACGCGAATATCTTTAGACATCGCAATTAACATCTTGCGGAAGTTATTAGATTGAGCCTCTGTTGGACTTTCGATCTGGATCTTGCTGATCTTTGTAACACCATCGACAAGTGTTGCAACCTCTTCAGAAAATTCCTCTACAACCTGTTCATGGGTGATGTTTGTATCCTCAACAACATCGTGCAAAAGCGCAGCTACAATTGTCGAAGCATCCATCTTAATGTCAGCCAAAATATAGGCAACCTCTGTTGGATGGATTATAAATGGCTCACCAGACTTGCGATATTGACCCTTGTGAGCACGAAATGCATATGCGTGAGCACGATCCACCAACGCGAGATCTTCATCGCTGAGATAAACCTCACATCTCTCGCGCAGTTTTCTATAACCATCATCTCCATATTCAGGATTATGGTCATATTGCTGAACAGGATCTTTATGCTGCATAACTTAATCGCCCCGATAATTCAATATGCGATTAAAACTTTATGACTCCATTTTAGAGCTGTATTGAAAAAAATGTTTTCTTATTCCACCTTTTATAGGCGACTATCAAAAATAATTATCTCACAGCAAAATATCGCCCTATCGTGGCAGCAGCGGTCGATTAATTCCTGTAAGAAGCCCATCTGGAGTTTCAACCAAAAGCCATCGAGAAAAATCATTGAAGGTTTGGATCTCGATCTGTGCCTCTCTATAGCGCGAGCTCGATTTCAAATCTACCTTTTTGACATCTTTGTTTATAATGAAGCGTTTTTCGGCCTCGCTTGAATCGATCTCTATAAGCCCAAGCTCGCTAAAGACAGATATGCTTGAACGAATAGCTTCCAAAGTAATTGACGCGCCCTCTTTTTGCAGATGGCAAAGTGCTAAAATCTCCTCTTCTGTTGATGGATGATTAAAATCATGATCGATCTTGAGCATCGCCTTATAGATAAGTTCAAGCACCGATCTATCTGGACAAATTTTTGAGAGGATAGCTTGACCTGTTTTAACATCCTCTTTTCCAAAGAGTAGATGCACCGTTGCTTTATGGCCATCTCGACCCGCTCGCCCTGCCATCTGGTTATAGGAAAGCGGCGAGACGGGCAGGTTATAGATAACGACATGGCTCACATCGGCAACGTTAACTCCCTCGCCAAATGCTCCCGTTGCGACAACAACTTTTAGCTCGCCCTCTCTAAACATCTCCTCGACCTTATTGCGAACTTCACGCGAAAGGGCGGCGTTATAAAAAGCGATCTGTATAGCTAGATCGGGCAAGCGTTTTCGAAGCATCTTGGCTATATCTATAGTCGCTTGTCTTGAATTTACATACACTATAGTTTTTTGTCCCATAGCGACGATAGAAGCTAGATATGTTGCCCTGTCGTGAATATCACGTCTATCATCTATCGTGAGATTAGTTCTGATAAATGGGTCAGTTACGATTCTTTTTATACCAAGTGTTTCAACTATCACGTCAGCGTATGGCTTTGGTGCTGTAGCAGTTACTGCTAACACTTCTGCATACGGAAAGCGCTCGGTCAAAAAACTAAGGCGCTTATAGGCGGGCCTATACGACTGAGCCTCACTTGCAATGTGATGTGCTTCGTCTATCGCTATAAAGCTTAGACAGCTATTTGCCGCAATTTGCTCGCTATTTGCATCCAAAAACTCCGGCGTGGTAAGCAAAACATCGGTTTCGCCCTCACGCCAACTCTCGTAGATCTTTTCTCTATCTTCGCGCGAAGTCTCGCCCGTTAGAGTCTGCACCGTAAGGCCAATACGAGCAAAGATCTGTCCGATATGGAAGGCCTGATCGTTGATAAGCGAGCGCAGCGGATAGATAAATATCGACTGCGTACCCCTCATCAATGCACACTTTGCTGCATGTATGTAAAAGATGAGAGATTTTCCACGTCCTGTTGCCATAACAGCCAATGTAGACTGCCCCTCCCATAGCGACTCTAAAGCCTCGCGCTGGCTACGGTACAATTTATTTTTAGAGCCTGTGAATGCAATGCAAAGCTCTTGATCGATATCGAAGCTACCAAAGTCTTCATCCTCGTTGGTGGGCAAAATCCAAACAGCTCTCTCTTCGCGTAGATCGTTGGATAAAGTCTCCGTTGGTATTGCAGGTTTTGCCAATATTTGGTCGGTCTTTGAATAAAGCTCGTTTATAAAGTCACCAACTTGGTTAGATGCAGTCTGTGGCTGGTGATAAGACATGAGTGACGGCGCCATATCTTTAACCTTGAGCTTGAGTTGCCTATGACCTCTGAAGTCTTCGATCTGTGCGGAAAAAACTAGATCTACTGGCGCTGCTAGCGAAACATATTCTTCCGTATCTGAACAGTGAAAATAGATCGCAGAAGCATCCTCTGCTCCATTTGTAATCGTAAACGAGAGATGATTTTTCTTAGCACCAACCGCACGTGCTCGATTGATAAAGGCACTAGTGATTGCAAAGACTGGCTCCGGATTATCCTGTCCAAAAGGCTCTAACCTTTTGAGCGATGCAACCTGATCCATCGTCAATTCATCAAAACTAATAATGCCATCGATCTCAACCCTGTTAACAAAATCTGACTGCGGAAATTGCTCAAAATACTCCTCGAGACGCTCATGAAACTCATCGAGATTCTCTTTTTTAACCGAGACGCCGACAGCATATTTGTGTCCACCATATGTTTCTAAAAGATCTGAGACAGACTCTATCGCTCTAAAAAGATCGAGCTCCCCAACTGAACGTCCTGAGCCATGCGCTATTCCATCTTTGATGGTAAATAAGATCGTCGGAACACCATATTTAATAGCGAGTCTTGACGCTACAATTCCCTTGACACCCTCATGCCACGCTTCGCCAGAGATTATCAAAACATGTTGACCATCATAGGTTTGACTTACAACCTCTTCAGCACATTCAGTAAGCTCTACCTCACACGCACGACGTTGAGTGTTAATATCCTCTAAATAACGCGCAATAGCGGCGGCTTTAACCGGATCTTCCTCAAGCAAAAAATCAAGAGCAAGTTCGGCATCGGCTATTCTTCCTGCAGCATTCATACGAGGAATTAGCGAAAACGAAAGACTTATAGCATCAACATCTGCATAATTGTCGCCAGCTAATTCGAGCGACATTGCAATTCCAGGGCGCGGGTGTTCCCTAATAGACTGCACTCCGTAGGCTACCAGAGCACGATTTTCGCCATACAAAGGCATTCTGTCGGCGATTGTTCCTAGAGCAGCGAGATCACAAAGTCCAAGCCAAAGGTCGGGCTTGCCGAGTCGCCGTCCGAGTTCTTGTGAAATTTTTAGAGCCACCCCAACACCAGCAAGCTCAACAGAGCCACAATCTGGCTTCAGTTTAGGATTACAGACTGGCACACCCTGAGGAATCTCGTCTTGGAGATTATGGTGGTCTGTGATTACAACATCGATGCCCTTGCTTTTGAGATATTCAGTCTCTTTTGCACTTGTGACACCGCAGTCAACCGTTATCAGAAGATCTGGCCTTGGGATTTTACCTTCATCAGAAGCTATCAGAATTCTATCTATAGCCTCACAACTTAAACCATAACCTTCGTCTTGTCTTCTTGGAATAAACGGCGTCGGGTCAAGACCAAACGCATGAAGAGAAAGCATCATCACCGCAGTCGATGTAATTCCATCAACATCGAAGTCGCCAAAGATCAAGACCTGTTTCTTGTGCTTAATTGCATCGATTAAAACATCTACCGCATAACCAAGATCTGGAATTAGAGTTGGATCAAGCCAATCGCGCTCAAGCGATGGCGTTAGAAAATCCCTAGCCACCATCGGGTCTGTAAAACCACGAGCAGCTAATACATAGGCTAACAAATACGGAATGCCTAGAGCTTCGCTTAATTTCAAGACAACTTCTTCGTCTTGAATATGTATGTCCCAATTACCTTTCATCGATATGCTCAAGACTAAAATTCCGCGCACTTAAGTAAATCGCACAAATAACTCAATGCGCAGTACCCCTTTACCAAATATTGATATTCAAAGATAGATTATGGCAGATAAAGTCCTTTATAGAACAAATTCCGCACTATAAGGACTAAATGCATTTAATTTGATGTTTAAACTTTATCAAAATCCAAAATGTGATCTCAACAATTGACTTCATAATTTGAGCATATTTAATATATAAATGTTTTAGTTTTTTATGCTGCACTCTGAGAGGAGTTGAAATGAGAGTCAAGCTCGCGCTCGCTCCCAGAATGGGACGCGAAGTAGTTGTTGAAGAGGTAGAACTTGCAGAACCAGGTCCTTACCATGTTCGCATTAAGGTTATGACCTGTACAATTTGTCACTCCGATATCCACGCTCTAACCGGTGAGCATGGAGAATACGAGGGCCCCGGCTCTGCTGGGCATGAGATCGCAGGCATCGTCGACGCCATCGGTGAAGGTGTTACTTATGTTAAGCCAGGAGATCGTGTTTTATGCTCCGAAGTTCGACAAGGATGCGGCCATTGCTTTGCATGTCTACATGGACATCCATGGTTTTGCGAGAAAAACAACGATATGACATTTAGACTTCCAAGCGACTATACGCGTCTAAATGGTGAGCGTGTAATTCAAACTTGCTCTGGGGCTTCTGGCTTTGCTACCTATACAAATGCTGAAGAAAACATGCTGGTTAAACTAGACGATGACGTTCCATACGAAATTGGATCGACTATGGCATGTGGATTTATGTCCGGCTTTGGTGCTGTTTTGAATCGCTGTCAAATCAAACCCGGCGAATCGTTCGCTGTAGTTGGTTGTGGAGGCGTTGGACTTTCTGCGATCATGGGCGCAAAGGCCTCTGGAGCCAACCCAATTATCGCAATCGACACCCAACAAGTTAAGCTCGACGCAGCTAAAGAATTTGGTGCAACTCACACGATCAATCCCAAAGAAGTAGACCAACTCGAAGCGGTTAGATCTCTCACCCACGGTTTTGGTGTTGATCACTCTTTAGTAGCTGTTGCTGGCCCTGGAATTAAACGTAGTTGTTTAGATCTCACAGCTGGCTGGGGCAAGATGGTCGTTGTTGGACATGAACATCCTAGGAATGAGCTTATGCACGACGTCAACTATCTAGAGCTTCTAAGTGGCAAGATGGTGACTGGCTCGGTTATGGGTGCAGTTAATTTAAGACGTGATATTCCAAAGTACATCGAGATGTGGCGCGATGGGCAGCTTCCACTAGAAAAGCTACTCACCAAGCGCTTTAAACTCGATGATATTCAAGAGGCTCTTGATGATTCTGAACGCGGATCGCTCAAAAATGTTGTTATTTGCAACGAGGAATAAGTATCGCATCTTCGGTGATCCGATATACCGGATTCATGATCGCATCATAGGCAAGCTCACCTTCAAATGATCGATCATTGCAAAACGTTTGCTCTGTGAGAGAGAAGTATTCAATTCTTTTCTGAAGAATATCTGCGTCCTCAATTATTCGGGCGATGATATCACTATCGCGATCAGAGAGCAGCATATATCAACACCTCGTCACGCTTTATGCGATCGTAGAAGCGGGGATGCATCTGGGACGGAGGGGCTGTCACGATGTCCAGTCCAGTACCCAGCTTCTCCTCCAAAGATTTCTGTATGTCGTAGAGCTCACCGAAGGTCATGCTAGAATAGCCGACTCTTGGCTTAGGGGACTAAATAGTCTCTTTTTCAAAAGTATTTTGTGTGAGTTCAGCTTCTTATTTTCGGCTTTGTTCAGGAATCGTCTTCTTATTTGGCAATGCTGTCGAGACGCGCTATCCCAGATTCAAAACAGCTTTCCATGTGAGCTATTGATGCCTCGGAAATACCGTTCGCACGAGCAAAGCCGCGCCATTTTCTCAAAGCATGAGCCATAGTGGCTGTTGCCTCTTTTGCTTCGGGCAAGCTCATTCTGAAATAGTCGCAAACATCCAGCGCTAATCTGGGATCTGCATCGTG
>CAZLCK010000026.1:0-19086 GCA_964558235.1 uncultured Coriobacteriaceae bacterium | reverse complement strand
GACACTTCCAGGCCGGTGTCTACTCAGTAGCAGTTAATGTTGCTTTGGGTCTTGCTTAGAAGTTTGCTCGCTTGGTGGAGCTCCATTGCTTTTCGATCCCACAACAAGCAAGATTGGTGCAATCGACAGAAAAATCTGTATTAATTGTATAAAGTGTACAGATGTTTGTTTTATGCGCGCTTTAAAATCCTGGGGCATTGAGATGACCGTTGAAGAGGTTATGAAAGAAGTTCGCGCCGATAAGAACTTCTACGCCAATTCTGGAGGTGGCATAACCATCAGTGGTGGTGAGATCGCTGTTCAATGGGAATTTGCTGTAGAGATCTTAAAGCAGTGCAAAGCGGAAGGTATTCATACTTGTGCTGAGTCATCGATGATGGCATCCTCTGAAATAATCAGGGCTTTTTTTGATGTGACCGACCTTTTTATCACAGACATCAAGCATATGGATACCGAAGAGCATAAAAAATGGTGTGGGGCTGGCAACGAGCAGATTTTATCTAACATTAAGATGACTGTTCAAGCTGGGATTCCGCTTGTTATCCGTGTTCCTGTTATTCCTGGTGTTAACGACAGTGAAGATAATATCCACGCAACATCAGAATTTATCGTAAATGATCTTGAAAATAGAGTTGCGCAAGTCCAGCTACTTGTTTATCTAAAGATGGGCACAGAGAAGTATGATTCTTTGAATCAAGACTATCCCATGGGCTCTGATTGGAATCCAGCAGAACGTGCGCAGCATGATCCGTGGATTGAACATCTTGCTGAAATCATGCGTTTCTATGGCATTAGAGCATATTCCGGTGTCGCAACAACAATTGAGGGGTATGGTATCGAAGACTTACAGGCAAGTCATTAACTTACAACTCCCGCAGAAGGATAGGCAATTCCAATGGTATGTATGAAAGATTTAAAGAGAAGCCATTAACTACTATTTATCTTCAACATCAGATGTTGAATCGGTGATGCTATTTTCTGATGGCCACACTAGATCGTCAGCTGAAAATTCAGCAGATGAACTATACCTATCCTCTTGTATTGCTCCATATTCTTTACCGTAATCATTGCATGTTATCGAAAACAATGCGCTATTCCTAAAGTTGCGATCTTCAAGTGATTTGCCAATAATCTTTTCGATCTTCGAAAGCCTATAGAGTAGTGAATTGCGGTGTATATGCAATTTTTCAGATGTCTTTGTTGTATTACCAAAATTTGCAATGTACTCAACTAAAGTTTTGTAATACTCCGAATTGTTCTCCTGATCATAACGAATCACTCGTGCAATTGCTTCATCTTCAGCAAATTTTAGTGGAACCTGTTTTGCGTAAAGACTTATCGCATGTTGCAATGCAAATTCGTAATATCTATAGACTCTAATCTCGTCATCTTCACGCTCTAAATTAGAGACAAACGGAATGACCTCAGAGGTAGTCTTAAACACCTCACTTATATACGAAAGCGAAGGAAATCCGCTTGAAAGCAGACAATAACACCCATGTATATTTAGAAAATTTGGAAGCTCATATTGCAAAATGCGCTCTTCAGCCTCTCCATTTGTCATCGGAAGCAAAAAAACAGGTCTACCTTCATATTCAACACAGTTGCTGCCTGGCAAAATAGTCTCAATATAGTCCATCAAGGCAAAATCATACTTTGTAGGCTCTGCCTTACTTCTAAATAAGACCATTCCAAGGTAATACTTAGGTGCTACATCAATAGAAAGACCTTTGATCATTTTGTTAAGGTCAGCCTCCGAATAGGTCTTTCCATCTAATAAATCGATCAAAAACGCTTCGGATAGCTTGCCTCGCCCAATCTTTACTTCAGAGAACATATCTAGTCTAGATTTAAGCCTATCTACCACCCAATCTGCTAGCTGAACGATATGAGCATCAAACGGCTTCGAAACATCCGTCAACTTATGCAGACCAAATGATGCAACACCCTTAGTGCCCTTGCGAAGTAGATAGACTCTTTGATATCTACCGCTAATGTTAGAGCGATCTTCCCAAACATTTTGGCCTTTTTCATCCATCTCATGTAGTTTAGGCTGGCTTATATCTACAATACTGTAGTGGGCATATCCATAGCCAGATTTCATTGCTTCCCACATTTTGTCGCCTTCAGGTTCAACGCTTTGAGACATCGACAAAACACAGTGGTTCATATCAAGCATCGCTATTGGCGCACCAATTATCTCTGTTGAGATATCCACTATTGTTTGCAGGTGCGCATTAGATGCAAAGGCTCTTTCAAGCTTTTCACTCAAGATGTTGTACTTGTCAAATATAGAGAGAACTATATTGATCGCTTGGTAAGGTTGAATTCCGTCGATATTAATAATATTGACTTTAGCTGCAGTATCTAACTTAAATCCTGGATTATCTATAACGATTAAATTCGATCCATCAGGTATATTTTCAGGATAAATATCATTGCCAGAAACAATATAGACATAGTTTGAATTAAGCTCAGTGGTAAGACTATCGTAAAGACGACAAAATTCTATCGTTAATCCCGTATTAACGTGACCAATATCAAGGTTAACCACGTAATCCTTTAAACCTTCTGCAAGAATTTCCATGGATATTTTCATTCAAAACTCCCTAACAATAGGAGCTCACAAAAACAAAGGCTACGACTAGCGTCTGGATAAAATTATATCCTTAATAATTGTCTTTAATTCTATTTTTTGTGCCTAGGCCTCCTGCACTTTTTTGGTTTGGCGCAATTAAATTTCAACTCTAATCGAACGTATGTTCCCTATTTGGTAAAACTTTTTTATAATCTTTAGTACTAGCTAAAAGAAGGGAACTATTGTGTCTGATATTAAAGAACTGATCGATCATCTGATGGATGACAACAATGTTCAAAACTCAAAAGTTCTCTCCGAAAAGGTCTATAAAGATGAACCTATTTTCTTTACTGGGAGCGAGCTTTTAAACTTTAAGACAAATAGCAGAATCCCACAAAGCACAGACGATAGAGTACAGTCGCACACAGGCGAGAACAAATATAAAAGAGTCAACCTACTTCATGACTTGGATGTAGATGTCAAAAGAAGCAAAGATGTTTGGTCTGCAGATAACGGTGGATTCAAACGTAAATTGTCAAATAACTATAACAATTTACCAAAGCAACTTAGGGAATTTAGAGCATTTGATGATTCCTTAGAGGCAAAACGCATGACTAGAACTCAACGTTTTTTTGTAGAAGCGCAAATGCTAGCTGATTATGAAGATGACTTTGATAAACAGATCCACTTTAACGCCTATTATCCAACATACTCAGATCTGACCAACGATCAGCTGCGTTGCTATTTTTCATGGCGAACACAGGTGCGCGCTAATGAGCTAAAAAGGACTTCTGTTAGCTATGTCTATCTCTATATCTATGAAATTCTAAACGGCATAAACACGAAATCTCCGATAGATGCAATTGAAAAAATATTTAACTTTTGGGAAGAGTATTTGAAGATAGATCCGCTTCCAAGCAGATATATCTATACATGGATTGTTGACTATACGATTTTTTATAGCCTAGACAGATCTTTCATAGAAAGAGCAGAAGATATTTGGGAATCAGTTATAGGCAAAAAGCTCGATAAGACAAAAAGTCAAAACACCTTAAATATGATCTTAGAGTATGAAAAATCTCATAAAAGCAGAGTAGAGTTTTTAGATATTCAGCAACAAAAAGATGAAAAAGAGCGCCTGGCTAAAAGCATTGAAGCTCTATCTGCTTTCAAGTTTTCGAACTGTCAAGTTTATAAAGACTCACCGGATTTGGTTAATTTTGCAGTATGCAATCTATGGGACAAACTAACAAAATATTACAAAAAGCATAGAAAGCTTTCGCTAATAGAAAGCCTATTTGGAGCTTTTTCTACACGACCGATCCATCTTTTTCCAGCTGCTGTTTTTTATGATGATGGATCGCATGCAGACGCCGAATATCATTTGAATAATTTGACCATTTATTCATGCAAACATGGTCATTGGAGCTGCTCGACATATCACGACATGCCAAATACTAATAAAGAACTTGGTGAGATTATTGATGCATTGATAGATAGGCTTAGATGCACTTTTGGTGATGAATATATTTTAGGTCAGCAAATTATAGAGCCTTTTGACGCGTCCAAAAGCGGAAAAAGAAAAAGACCAAAGAAGTATCTTGAAAAGATTATTGATGAGGCTATCTTAAATGCTAAAAGTCAACTTGAACTGCTAAATTCGCTATCTATAGATATAGACTCTGGTCATCTTGATGAGATAAGAAGGATCGCAGCTCAAACTCGAGATTTATTGCTAATAGACGAAGAATGCGTTGAATGCAGCATAGACAGCATAGAGAACACAGAGGATTCAAGATCCACAAACACACCAGGTGCATTCAGTATTTTTAGCGACCTAGAGCTAGCCTACTTACAAAGTCTGCTTAATAACGAGTCCAGCAGCATACAAACACGACTACTGGCTAAAGAAAACATCTTTGAATCTATATTTGTTGAATCTTTAAATGAAAAATTACTAGATGAAATTGGTGATATCGCTATCGTAGAATCAGCAGATGGCTACGAGTTAATTGAAGATTATATTGATGATATCAAGGACATGATGTAGATGACTACAAGCCCAAAAATTCCTAGAAGAGTAGCACAAATTATTATCAACTCGCTTAAAGGCGGAGTCGTACCGCGCATTGGTCTTCCCTATATTACAGTTGGCCGCGAAAAGGAGATAAAAGCCCTTCTTAGCGACCTAGAGCTTATCGAAGATGGTGGTGCATCGTTTAGATTTTTAGTTGGACGATATGGAGCTGGTAAGAGCTTTTTGCTACAAACAATTCGTACACACGCGATGGGTAATGACTTTGTAGTATGCGATTGTGATCTCTCCCCCGACAGACGACTTCAAGGAACAAATGGACAAGGCCTTGCAACATATCGAGAGCTTATAAAAAATCTCTCTACAAAAACACGTCCAGAAGGTGGGGCATTACCACTTATTTTGGATAAATGGATCGATTCAATTAAAAGCGAGGTTTATACTTCTACAAACTTTAATGAGGACGATACGCAATTTATCGAAGCAGTTTACAAAAGAATAGATGCTGAGATCCGAACTCTAGAAGAACTAGTGCATGGATATGATTTTGCTAAGCTCCTAAGTCTGTATTATCGAGCTTATATTGAAGATGATAGCGAAACAAGATCTAATGTAACTAAGTGGTTTAGGGGCGAATACCGCACAAAGACCGAGGCTAAAAATGAACTTGGAATAAACGTAATTATCACAGATAGCAACTGGTATGACTACTTAAAGCTCTTTGCAATGTTTTTAAAACGTGCAGGTTATAGTGGCCTTTTGGTGCTAATAGACGAGCTTGTCAATCTCTCAAAGATTCCAAATGGAACAACAAGGCAATATAACTACGAAAAAATATTGTCCATGTATAACGACACATTGCAAGGAAAGGCTCGCTATATTGGAATTATCATGGGAGGAACACCGCAGGCTATCGAAGATAGACGTCGAGGAATATATAGCTACGAAGCATTGCGATCTCGCTTAACACAGGGACACTTTGCACGTGAAGGCCTAGTGGATATGCTTGCTCCAATAATCGAGCTGCAACCCTTGACATATGATGAGCAACTTATTTTGGCCGAAAAATTAGTGGATATTCATGCTGGTCTTTTTGAATACAACCCAACTATAAAAACCGAAGATATTGCGAAGTTTTTACAGATTGAATTTAGCCGTGTTGGCGCGCAAAGTCATCTCACTCCTCGCGAGGTTATACGAGATTTCATTGAGATTTTGGATATCTTGCATCAAAATGACAAACTTACTTTTTACGATGTAATTGCCAGCACCAATTTTTCAGCGATTTCGCCTGAAGATGCTAGCACATATTCATTTAGAAAAAACTCTAGTGATCAAAATTCAAATCCATATGCAGAATTTCAAATCTAATGGCAATAGGAACAATAAGGACAATAGAATAGATGTCTATATTCGATAGATATGCTCCATTTATCCAAGACTTTATCTACTCACATGATTGGAAAAGCTTACGTGGTGTTCAAATCGCTGCTGCTGAAGCGATATTTGACACAGATGACAACATCTTGCTTAGCGCTTCAACTGCCTCAGGAAAAACCGAAGCTGCATTTTTCCCAATATTGAGTGAGTTTTTGCAAGATCCTCCGACCTCAATTGGCGCCATCTATATTGGTCCATTAAAAGCGCTGATAAATGACCAATTTGAGCGTCTAACTGAGCTCTGCAAAGAGGCGGATATCCCCATTTGGCATTGGCATGGCGACGTTGCGCAATCACATAAAACCAAAATGATAAATAGTCCATCTGGGATTTTACAGATTACCCCAGAATCTCTAGAAGCGCTTTTGATCAGACGTCACTCATCTATTCCAAAACTTTTTTGCGATCTGAGATATGTTGTTATAGATGAGGTTCACTCGCTTTTGCGAGCCGATAGAGGTGGACAAACACTATGTTTAATTGAACGTCTGTCAAGAATGGCTGGTGTTAATCCTAGGAGAATTGGACTATCAGCAACGATTGGAAACCCGCATGAAACTGGTGAGTTTTTAAGTGCTGGGACAGGGAGAAAAACCATCGTTCCAAAGATAGAAGAACCAAAGCGTACATGGCGGATTTCTATGGAACATTTTTACACCTCAGCGCCACAACCCTCTGTTCAACATCCTATGGGCTTAGATCTATCCAAAGAGGTATCGGCTAATACAACTACTGTTAGTACAAGCACTAGTGCAAACACAACTAACACAGAGGTCAGACTTCAACCTATTGTTGAACTACTAAAAGATAATGGAACTGAGATTTCACATTATGAGCCTATAGAAAATCCAAGCGATAGTGCTCCAAGCGCATCTGATCCGGCTATGGGATATATTTTTGAGCATTCAAAGGGCAAAAAGTGTCTTATATTTGCTAACTCTCGCGAAGAAGCTGAGGGAGTTTGCACAACACTAAGACAATATTGCGAATACAAAAATGAACCAGACCGTTTTTTAATTCACCACGGAAATCTTTCATCCTCTATTCGAGAAGATGCTGAAGACAAAATGAAGGACGACTCCCTTGCTTTTAGTACGGTAACGACAGCAACACTAGAACTTGGAATAGATATCGGCAAGCTTGAAAGAGCTTTTCAAATTGATGCGCCATTTACTGTATCATCATTTTTACAGCGCATGGGTCGTACAGGCAGACGCGATCTTCCGCCAGAGATGTGGTTTGTTATCCGAGAGGATGCTTTAGAACCTCGCGCTCTACTACCACTAACAATCCCATGGAAGCTTTTGCAAGGAATTGCACTAGTGCAGCTATATCTAGAAAACCGCTGGGTAGAGCCACCAAATCTAAACCGGCTTCCCTACAGTCTTTTACTGCATCAGACACTTTCGACCTTGATTTCAGAAGGTTCGCTTACTCCGCCACAGCTTGCACAAAGAATTTTGGGTCTGACATATTTTCATCGCGTAGACTTAGACGACTTTAGACTTCTTTTAAAACACATGTTAAAAAACGATCTCATAGAACAGGATGAGAGTGGATCTATAATGGCTGGTCTTGAAGGCGAAAAGATTGCTAACTCATTTAAGTTCTACGCAGTATTTCAAGAAAACGAAGAGTACACTGTGCGCAGTGAGTCGCAAGAAATTGGAACGATCGTTGCTCCCCCACCTGTTGGAGACAAAATTGCAATTGCTGGACATGTCTGGGTTGTTGATGAGACCGACCATAAGCGTCGGATTGTCTATTGCACTCAGGTTAAAGGTAAAGTGCCCGCTTATTTTGGAGAGTGTCCAGGAGAGATAAATACGCTTGTTTTAGAGCGAATGTTAGGTGTTTTGCAAGAGCAAACAAACTATCCATATATTATGGAGGGCGCTACAAAACGTCTGAATCAGGCGAGGCAATCTGCAACGATTTCAAATATAACATCGTCTTCACTGTTAAATCTTGGAGGAGATACGTGGGTAATTTTTCCATGGCTTGGAACATACTCCTTCATGGCACTTGAGCGCATTATTAAAATTTTTATAGCGTCAAAACTTAAGATAAAGGGCATTGAGACTTCAAAGCCCTATTTCATAATGTTTAGGACTCAGGCTAGCGCTCATGAGCTTTTTGATGCATTTTGTGAAATATTGCAAAACCCACCCCGCCCTATAGATCTTTTATATCCACATGAGCTGCCACTATTTGAAAAGTATGATTGTTTTTTGCCACCTGAACTTGTAAGAAAAGGTTTTGCATATGGTGTCTTGGATTTGGATGGAGCTCTAGATCGTATTCAAAGCTGGGTTAGTGCAAAATGCGAGCAACCTGGCTTGCCTAACTAGTCTGGATCAGCGCAAAATCCAAGCGACCCAGCTTGCTTAACTAGCAGCCTGGCTTGCCTAGCTAATCTCAGGTTGTTTACCCGTATAGACCTTCTCAGGCAAAACACTAATATCCTGTTCAGAGAGCCAAGCTCTTAATTTATACTTTCTTGAGATTAATATATTTAGAAGAATCTGAAAGAATAACAAAAACAAACTTAAAGACAAAAAACTATAGGAGTATAGATGGGCGAAAAAAGAATGGATGGATTTCTTACCCGCGAGCAAGCGATGGAGAAGTTTTTCAATGCATGGCAACCAACTTATTGTCAAGAGTTGGTAACTCTTGATGAATGTGTTGGAAGGGTTTTAGCTAAAGACGTAATCTCAAATGTTGATTTGCCTGTTTATAGATCCTCGAGCTGTGATGGAATAGCCGTTAGATCAAAAGATTTTTTAGAGGGTATTCCCGACACAAGAGAGTGGAAATACGGGGTTGATTATGTTCGCGCTGACACTGGAGATGACTTTGACGACAAGTTCGACGCAGTGATTATGATCGAGAAAGTTCAGACTGATTCAGATGGCTGCATTACATTGGATGATAATGTTGATGTTAAACCAGGCACAAATGTAAATCCAAAAGGATCGACTATCTCAAAAGGAGATGCGGTTCTAAGTGCAGGCGTTATCATTCGTCCAACCGACCTAGCTGCAATTTGCATAGCTGGAACATCTATGGTTTATGTTCGAAAACGCCCAAAGATTGCATTTATCCCAACAGGAAGTGAATTAGTCGCTGCAGGAATTAAGCCTAAACGAGGCGAGATGATAGATTGTAACTCTCTCCTTATAAAACACATGCTATTAAGCTTTGGCGCTGAACCTATTATCTTCCCTATTGTCAAAGACGATCCTCAAGAACTTGAAAACGCTTTTGAAAATGCTCTTGAAATTGCAGATGCTGTGATTATCAACGGAGGCTCTGCTCTTGGAGAGGAAGATCATAATATCCGCATAATCGAAGAGCATGGCGAGATTATAAATCACTATGTTTCAGCAGCTCCAGGACGTCCAATAATGTTTGCTGTAGCAGACGGTAAGCCTGTTATAGATCTTCCCGGTCCAACCATGGCAGCTTATTATTGCGCCAATTGGTGTTTAAAGCCTCTCGTATGTAGGATGCTTGATATTCCTGTACCACAAAGACAGACGATAGTGGCCACATCTACTGAAGATTACAAAACGTTCAAAGACTTTGCTATTTTGGGTCGCTGGAATGTTTGTGCAAAAGATGATGGTAGTTATGAGGCTACACCTCGCAATTTTAAAAAAAGCATTACAGATGCCCTAACTTCTAATGCCTACAGAGTCTCTGACATTGGCGATGAGCCAATTGCAGCAGGAGATGAAATTGTTCTAGAGCTTCTTCGTGGACAAGAGTGGATTAACTAGACTCTAAAACTGGCGTAATGCCAGTTTGCGGATTTTTATAACTGACACCTTGCCAGTTATAATACGACCTTGAATTATTCTGCTAAGAAAAAGGTGCTGTGGATGATTTTTTATTTTACAGCGACAGGTAATAGCCTTTATGTGTCAAAAGAATTGGCGAAGTCATTAAATGATAGGCCCGTCAGCATCCCACAAGCGATACACAATAAAGATGCTCATTATAAAGATGAGCGTATAGGTATTATTACACCCATTTTTGGACACGACTTGCCCTATATGGTGAAAAATTTTTTGAAGAGTGCAAGCTTTGAAACTGACTATTTTTACTTTGTGCTTACATATGGAAATCGTCATGGAAACGTTATAGAAAATGCAATCTCAGCTGCTAGCGAAGAAAACATTGATGTCGCTTACGCTGCAACGATATTGATGGTCGATAATTGGCTACCCGGATACGATATGGATGAGCAGCGTGCTATGGATAAAAACATCGTTGGTCAGCTTGAAATAATTGCCAAAGATTTGTCTCAAAAAGTACACCATATTGAAGCTTTTAGCGAAGAAGACCGTCTTGTACATGAAAATTTTTTGAAGCACAAGATTAGATTTGAACCAGATTATTTGAAAGGCTTTTTGAGCACTAAGCCGAATTGTATCGGATGTGAGATATGCATACATGTTTGTCCAAGCGGATGTATATATTTAGAGAATGGAAAAGCTATACATGATGCCTTGAGAGGCTTGGGCTGTAATGCCTGTTTGGCGTGCATTCACGCATGCCCAAAAAGAGCAATTGCTATTGCTATGCCGGAAAAAAACGAAGCTGCTGCTAGATTTAGAAATGAAAACATCAGCATAGAGGAGATTATCGCGTCAAATGACCAAAGCGATTTAATTGGGATCTAGTGCAACTTACCATACGTGCCGTAAGGCTACTGCCTTTAGGGCGAAAATCCCTTTCGTCTCTAGGCTGAGAATCTTTTTCGGCTTTAGACCAAAAATCTCTCTGGCTTTATCCGTGAGAAGCATCAAAATCCAGAAGATGTCTCGCCAACAAGCCATTCCAACTCTGCAACTAAATCGGGAACTATCTCAGACGTCTCATCGATCGCATGATATTGCGCAATATCCTCGGTCTGGTATTGACCTCCCACTATAATCCCACACAGTTCGAAAAATTCTCCTCGCCATGTGGTATCGAATAAAGAGATGTCTACCTCGCTGATCTCGTAGCTATCGTTTAAGCCGATCGTCACAATAGTTGTGTAATCTTCTGTGAAGACCCTGGCTTGAACCGCAAGATTTCCACTATCAGAATCAGTGTACATCGTTACAGTAGGATACCCACCATTAGTAGTGGCTGCCAAACCGCTCCATGCCAGCGAAAGTGAATCGCCGCTATCATCAACTTCCCAAATCTCCAAGATATAATCGTTTACTACACCATAGGCAGCAGGATCACTGTCATACGACAACATGGTATACCTATCGGCATAGACAACCACAAGACGTTGCTCTCCATCCCCAAAGTCTATTAGATCTGCATACCCAAGTCCCACTAAATACGAGTAGGAAATATTCGCATAACCTGAGTAGGTAACAATCTCTGGACCACCGTGCTCATCTATAATCTCATTGATCTTATCCAGGAATAGCGCTGCATAGGATACGAGCTGTGGATCGGGTTCAACATAGACTATGTCCGATTCAGTAGAGTCGTCCACCTCGATCGGCGGAAGTTCCTGCTCATTGCCATTTTCATCGGTCACCACGATGTTGTATACACCCTCATCGCCATCATCTCCGATGATGTCACTTATCGTGAAGCCTTCGGTATTCTCTATGATGAGACGTGGGTAGCCTGAAACATCAATGCTGTTTCCAGACTCATCGTTGGCACTCTCAACAGAAACAGTGTAATTGCTCACAGAAGTACCGCTCGAATCTCTGGGGATTATTACAGTGGAACGCGCTACCTTTATACGCTCGCTCGATCCGAAATATGCCTCTGTCACCTGTTCGTCGCTCTCTTGAAAAATAAACATTGCGGCAAGAACAATTGCAACAACTACAGCCGCAGCTATGACGATAGCAATCACAATATTGCGTCTACGATTGGATTTACCTGAAGTAACCCCCATGCCATGGACATCAGTAAAAGAGCTCCCAGCCCCACCCTGCGAAACAGGCACAAAAGATGCCTCATCAACCCAGGAATGAATATCAGGTTGTGCTTCATGCGAAACTCCAGAAGAGATCTCAGAAGATGCGCTATACATATCCCCAGAAAGTGCATTGCTTGCATCTGAGAAAACCGCTGTGGGGTCGTTCGCGATTCCATCATCAAAAACAGACGCCCCACAATTAGTGCAAAATCGATCGCCATCGTTTATCGCGTTCCCACAGCTGGTGCAGTACATAAAGCCTCCATCCGAAGCGTTTTTACTTTTATAATTCTACCAATCTTAAAGTCTTACAAAAGCAAAAAATTGATCACTCAACTATTCGCATTATTGAGAAATGAAAAAGAAATATATAATCAACTCGAAAGCAAAAAGGTATTAGTTTCGCTTTTATTTTTTTATCCGTGAGTTAGCTTATTCTAACTTTTTTAACCTTTAGTTAGATTTAGCTAACTAAATAAACTTGGAGGTGACTATGTTCCAATGAAAGAACAGAGGTCAAATGACATAGCGACATTACTCAGTTTTGCTAAGGGACATAAAGTCCTCACCTATTTCGGAATGATTCTTTCTGGACTAGCGATGCTTTTGAGCATGATCCCCTATATTTGTATCTGGCTAGTAGCAAGAGATCTCATTGCAGTTGCTCCAAATTGGGCACAAGCAACCAATATCACAACATATGGATGGATAGCATTTGGCTTTGCAGTTGGTGGAATTCTTATCTATTTCATTGGCTTAATCTGCACACATCTTGCAGCGTTTCGTACAGCATCCAACATTAGAAAAGAAGGCATGGCACGCATGATGAAGGCTCCATTGGGCTACTTTGACTCCAATGCTTCTGGGCTCATTCGCAACAAAATTGATGCAGCTGCAGCAGATACCGAAACACTTTTAGCTCACAATCTAGCTGACATAGTTGGAACAATCGTGATGTTTATCTCGATGATTGTTTTGATGTTTGTATTTGATTGGGTCATGGGAATTGCATGTCTTTTGGCAGCAGCAATCTCAATTATTGCCATGTTTTCGATGATGGGTGGCAAAAATGCAAAATTTGTTATGGAATATCAAACCGCCCTTGACCGCATGAGCAAAGCTGGTACAGAGTATGTACGTGGAATCCCAGTTGTAAAAGTATTTCAACAGACCGTCTATTCATTTAGAGCTTTTAAAGAAGCTATCGAAGACTACAGTAAGATGGCATCATATTTTCAAGAAGATGCATGTAGAACTCCACAATCTATAAACTTAACATTTACTGAGGGTGCTTTTGTATTTTTAGTTCCTGTTGCGTTAATACTTGCTCCTTACGCTGTAATGAACGGCGACTTTGGATCATTTGTAACAAACTTTGCATTTTATGCTGTTTTTTCTGCAATAATTTCAACTTCATTAGCAAGAATTATGTTTGTTGCCTCTGGAGTTATGCTCGCACAAAGCGCAGTTCAACGAATGAGTAGTGTCTTTAACGCTCCACAACTAACTACACCAACTAATCCTAAAACTCCCGCTAATAATAGTATTGAGTTTAAAAATGTCACCTTTACTTATGAAGGAGCAACAAGACCAGCGCTTGAAGATATTTCTTTTGTTGTTGAGAGTAGACAAACAGTTGCATTGGTTGGACCTTCTGGTGGAGGAAAAACTACTGCAGCAAGCTTAATACCCCGCTTTTGGGATGTTACTAAAGGCTCGGTTGAAGTTGGAGGCGTTGACGTAAAAGAGATCGATCCGCATGCACTTATGGATCATATCGCCTTTGTTTTTCAAAACAACCATTTATTTAAGACTTCTATTTTTGAAAATGTTGTCGCAAACAGACCACAGGCCACACGCGAAGAAGTAATGCAAGCTTTGCAAGCTGCACAATGCCAAGACATTATCGATAAGTTACCCGATGGGATCGATACAGTCATAGGTACAAAATCAACGTTTCTATCTGGCGGAGAGCAGCAAAGAATTGCTTTAGCTGGAGCAATATTAAAAAATGCTCCCATTGTTGTCTTGGATGAGGCGACTGCTTTTGCAGATCCAGAAAATGAGTGCTTATTCAAAAAGCATTTAATGTGCTAACAAAAGATCGCACAGTGATCATGATTGCTCATAGACTTTCAACTGTTATTGGAGCAGACAAGATAGTCGTCTTAAACGAAGGGCATATCGAACAAATTGGAACTCATGAAGAGCTTGTATCAATCGAAGGACTCTATTCAAGAATGTGGCTCGACTACAACAAGGCAGTCCAATGGAAGATCACAAGTAACAAGGAGGTTCAATAAATGTTTGGTGAAAAATTCCAACGCAAATACGCTCTAACTGAAAAGGGAGTTTCAAATACTAAAAAAGGCACATTTTGGACTGTTATTGTCAACCTTGTTGTGATGTCAGGGGTAAGTATCCTCTATCTTATTATGTCTGGATTTATGGATACGCTAACTCGAAACGACCCTTTACCTGCTCTGTGGAGCGCCGTCATTATGGTAGTTGTATTTTTGATTTTGTCCTTCATCACTCACTATCAGCAGTATCACGCAACTTATGGCCTAGTTTATGATGAAGTAAAAGACACACGCATTAGATTGGCTGAGCGTCTACGCAAACTTCCTCTTGGATATTTTGGCAAAAGGGATATCGCCGATCTGACCGAGACCATCATGAGCGATGTTAATCGGATGGAACATGTTTGGTCGCATGTTTTGGGTTATCTATATGGATCTTACATTTCAACCATCCTGGTTGCAGTCTGTCTTTTCATTGTCGACTGGAGACTTGCAATTGCATGTTTATGGGGCGTTCCTGTGGCATTTGCTCTTTTGTTTGGAGGCAAGAAGTTTACTGCTAAATCTTCTGAGCGTTTAAAGAAAGCCTCCGTAGCCGTCTCTGATGGAATCCAAGAAGCTCTAGAAAATGTCAGAGAAATTCGCTCAACAAATCAAGAAGAAAAATATCTAAAAGGACTAAATCAAAAGATCGATCATCACGAAAAGGTGATGATCAAGAGTGAAGTTACCACAGGTGTCATTATTAACGCTTCGAGCATGATAATGCGTCTTGGTGTTGCTACTACTGTATTATTAGGAGCTTCTCTAATACTTTCAGGCACAGTCGACTTTATGGTGATGTTTTTATTCCTGTTGGTTATTACACGCGTTTATGCACCATTTGATCAAAGTTTAGAGCTAATTGCTGAGCTTTTTATCTCGCAAGTATCGGCCGACCGCATGACTGAAATCTATGAGATGGACACTGCTGAAGGTGTTGAGGAATTTAACCCTTCTGGCCATGATATTAAATTTGACAATGTGCACTTTGGCTATGGAAACGCTGAGGTTTTGCATGGAGTAAGTTTTGTGGCCAAGGAGGGAGAGGTAACCGCTTTGGTTGGCCCTTCTGGTTCGGGAAAGAGTACATGTGCAAAACTTGCAGCACGTCTTTGGGATATCGATGGTGGCAAAATCGAAGTTGGCGGGATTGATATTTCGACAGTTGATCCTGAAATCTTACTAAGTGACTATTCGATGGTTTTCCAAGATGTTGTTCTATTTGATGACACTGTTATGGAAAATATAAGACTCGGAAAGCACGGCGCAACCGATGAAGAGGTCTTAGAAGCAGCTAAGGCTGCAAATTGTGATGAATTTATACAAAAGTTGCCGGAAGGCTATCAAAGTCAGATTGGCGAAAATGGAATCAGACTTTCTGGTGGTGAACGTCAAAGAATCTCGATCGCGCGTGCTCTGCTAAAGAATGCTCCAATTGTTCTACTTGATGAAGCAACGGCAAGTTTAGATGTTGAAAACGAAACGAAAATACAAGGTGCACTCTCTAGACTCTTGGCTGGAAAGACTGTACTGGTTATAGCTCATAGAATGCGCACAATAGAATCAGCAGATAAGATCGTTGTTCTTTGTGAAGGAAAAGTTGCTGAAGAAGGAAATCCACAAGAGCTTATAAAGGCAGATGGACTCTTTAAGAAAATGTTAGATTTACAAAAACAAAGCGCGACATGGCAGCTTTCTTAAATATGTAGGTTCGCACGTATGACAAGTTGGCATGTACGATAAGCTGGCATACACGATGGGTCCGCACGTGTGATAGGTTGGCATGTACGATGGGTTGGTACATGCGATAAGTTGGCAGTTGTGCCAAGTTGTCTTTTAAAGTTTTTTGTTTATGAAGAGCAAGCACGTAGCGAATGCAATAATTGCACTGCCACGTGCTTCTTGTAGTGTGCTTGAGATCTTTTAACAAGATCATAATTAAAATTCAGAGTTATAGGCCAAAATTCAAATAAAGGTGTAATTGGAAAAAAAGAATTTGATCACATATATAAGTAGTAATTAAAATTAGGCACTTACGAGTGAGCTTGCTGCCTTTTTACATTCCTCAATCTCATCATCATTTGGATATTCATTGGCAATGACGGTAGTCAGCACATTAATTCCGGCAGACTTTGCATCATCTTCCCAAATATCCATCCATTCGCCTGAACCCCAACCATAGCTTCCAAATAGGACAACAGGCTTATCACCTAAAACATTCTTGCAATCATTCCAGACGGGCTCAAATTCATCAGCCTCAAGCTCTTCGGCACCCATTGAAGGACAACCAAATGCAAATGCATCATAGGACGAGACATTATCTGCAGAAAAACTTGACACTTCAAATACCTTTGCAGTTGCTCCAGCTTCTGTGGCACCTTCTTCCATCACCTGTGCCATTTTCTCAGTGTTACCTGTTCCCGACCAATAAACTATTGCGATGTTTTTGCTCATGTACCTTCTTCCTTTCTATTTATGAGCTTTTAAACCTTAAAAAGAGTGTGTATTTAAAAGTTCTCTCATCGACTTTCCTTCAAAGAAAAGCTTTTTAATGTTTTTGTCTGCAGCATCTAGCTCTGCAAATCGTCTAGATGCAACATCGATATCGCCATAAACACGCCAACGTCCATGCGTTATAGATCCCTTGCCACCATCAGAGATAAATCCTCTTACGTCTTCAACTGGGTATCCCAAGACAACACCAATTTCGTGAGGGAATCTATTGCCACTTGCATAAAATGCCTTAAGAAGCAGAATGAATTCATCTATTAATGCGTCGCAATGTTGTGAAAGTTGATTTTCTAGTAAAAATTGTTGAACATCGCGCTCGGCTAAAAGTGAATCGATTAACTGTGGGCGCCAAACTAAAATCATCGCCCTATTACGCTGCCATCCTAAAAGTGTTAGATGGAATCCAAAAATCGAAGTTTGATTTTCATAGATATCTATAAGGGCAACAACCGCTTGCTGAATTTCAGTGTTAATTTCTTTGTATCGCGGTCTAAAACCAAAAAGAGCAGCTGGCTTTTTTGAGGCGATCACAAGACCTGCTTGACAGATGAGACATTGAACAAATTGCATCTCTAAGAGCTCGCCTGAGTTGTCAGCTTCAGCGAAATCAAAGAAGCAAGCGTCCATAATATGTCCCATATAGCTCCTAATAAGTTAACTTTCTTTAACTTAATGCGATTAGAGTACAATAAGGCTAACTTTTTGTCTATGATAATTTAGGCGATTCGGTTTAAAAGCTCTGTTAAGCCCAACACAATTTCCCACTTTCCCCGTGCTAAAATTGCGTTATAGTTTTAGCATAATTACGCTAAGATCAAGATAAGGATGGAATGTTATGAACATGATCAGACCTGTTTCGGATTTAAGAAACAATTTTAGTGAAATCTCGAGAATCGTACACGAGACAGCTCAGCCTGTATTTTTAACCAAGAATGGTTATGGTGATATGGTGGTTTTAAGCATGGAGGCGTTTGCTAATTTACAGTTTGAAAGTGAGGTCTATTTTAAGCTTCAGGAAGCTGAAAAAGAAGCGCAAATAACAAATAAACGCTATTCATCAAAAGAAGTGCTGGATGCCATGAAAGCGACAATCAGGAAGGAGCAGGGTGTATAAAGTCGAATATCTTCCTGTTGCGCTTCAAGATGTTTTGGAAATTATGAGATATATTGCTTTTGATTTAAATAATCCTACGGCAGCTGAACGATTATCAGAAGCAATATTTGAAGCAGGAAACAGATTAGCGGAATTTCCATACACATATCCTGTTTACGCACCTATCAAACCATTGGAATACGAGTATCGAAAAGCACCAGTACAAAACTATATTCTTTTCTATCGTGTGGACGAAAAGAATAAACTTGTTACGGTTTCTAGGGTAATCTACTCCAAAAGAGATTTAGAGACTCTCTCGAACGGCCGATAGTTGAGAATCTCTAAACGTGGAAACTTCTTAAACTTACCACCAACACCTGAAGGCTTTCATCCTCTCCTGCTTGCAGATTAATCCCTCTAGGGGATGCTGAGTTTGAAAAGTTTGGAAAGGCCTTTGGCATCCCCGCTTGTTGAATTCAAACCCCCTCCCTCTTATAGGGGTGTTGCAACGTTCGCTAGAACTTGCCCGTTGACAAAACATGCGGGGGGGGGGGTACTCTTCCAGTGATTACGCAGAGATTTGGTGTCTAAAAGATTAGAAAGACTACCTTCTGCAGATATCTGTGCTGAAAAGAAAAAGGGCACAAAAAAACAAAGAGAGACAAAAAGTACTAAAACACACTTTTATCTCAATAAAGATGTAAAAGAGATATAAAAGGACTGCAGATGAAGAAAACAAGAAGTGCGATAAGCCTACTTGTGGCGGCATGTCTTACGCTAAGCATGTTTCCCGCAGGAGCTATGGCACAAGAAAATGATGACGCCACGGCTGCTATCCATATGGGAGCAGGTGTTATAGAAGAAGGCGATACGATATATTTCGGCAAAAACGGTACAGACGAAGTTTCTTGGAGCGTATTGTCCACCAGTGGCAACGGCGATACATACAAAGACAGCGCAGGTGCAGATTACAGCGGTTCAGCCCTGTTTTTGCTATCAGATACCGCATGGGGTCAAACGGTGTTTAGTTATTCTAATAATACCTATGCAAGTAGCACGTTGCGAACAAGCTTGCTAAACGCCGCAGAAAGTAGCAGCGGCTATTTTACTTCGTTAGAAGCAGCAGCAATCCTT
>CAZLCK010000025.1:15511-19888 GCA_964558235.1 uncultured Coriobacteriaceae bacterium | reverse complement strand
AGTCTAGCCTTCTGCGGGGGTGTGTGAGTATAGAAAGTTTCAACTAAGTTTGGCAATCAACGTAAAACCTCCGTTTATCGGGTAAATTTTTAACCATATTGACATTCTTTATTTTGAAAAACTATACTTCAATTTCGCGCCTATTTACCTGAGCTAGGCTTTCAGGAGGAAATAAAATGAAGAGAACATATCAACCAAATAAAAGAAGAAGAGCTAAAAAACATGGTTTTAGAGCTCGTATGTCCACATCAGCCGGCAGAGCGGTCTTAGCTTCTCGCCGCAGAAAAGGACGTAAGCGCCTTTGTGTTTAGTTATCTAGATGTCTTAATATAGATGAAAGGCACCATAAAAAGCTCTACTGAAATTAGCGAAATTTTCAAAGAAGGGCAAAGATTTAAAGCAAAAGGGATGCTTATCCTGATAAAAGAGTCAGATGTTACGCGCGACCAAAGTACTGGTCGCGTTGCTTTTATTGCTGGCAAAAAAATAGGTTGTGCGCCAAAAAGAAATAGAGCAAAAAGAATATTGCGTAGCATAGCTTTTGAACTTGGTGCCCCTTGGTATGGAAAAGATGTTATTTTTGTTGCAACATCTAATTTGTTATCGACAGAATATTCACTTGTTCTAAAAAGCTGCAGAGATTGTTTGTCTGCAGCTATAAAAGATATTTAAAAGTCTGAAAAAGATTAAAGCAAATGCAAAAGTGCAGTAGGACTAAAAAGCTATTAGCGATCTTAAAAAATATACCGCGAAATATTTTTATTACGCTAATAACCTTTTATCGAAAATGGATATCGCCCATTATGCCACCTAATTGTAGATATATACCAACCTGTTCTGAATATGCGATAATTGCCCTTCAGCGATATGGGGTTTTTAAAGGCTTATATCTTGCAATAAAAAGAATTTGTAGATGTCATCCAAGGCATGAAGGCGGATATGATCCGGTGCCATAGATGTTTTTGTGTTTTAATTATCTAGTTCGTAGGTAAATCTCATGGAGGTATTCCCGTGTGGGAAGCTATTCTTAATTGGCTATTTTCAGTAATCGCTTGGTTTGAATCATTAGTTGGCGACTGGGGACTCGCTATAATCATTATTACATTAATATTTAGAGTAATTATATTCCCTATAACGCTTAAACAATTTAAATCAACCCATATGATGAATAAATTGCAACCTCGTATAAAAGAGTTGCAAGAGCGTTATGCTGGTGATCAACAGCGATTAGCACTAGAAATGCAGGCTGTTTATAGAGAGGCGCATTTTAATCCACTTTCTGGTTGTTTGCCAGTTTTATTGCAGATGCCAATCTTTATTATTTTGTTCCAGGTCTTACGATCTCTTACAGATAGAGTTGAATCTGGAACAGTAATTTCTTTCTATGGAATAGTTCCAGATCTTTCATTAACACCGATTCAAGCATTTCAAACTCAAGGATTACAGTTTTCTATAATCTACTTTGTTTTAGTAGCAATTTTTGCATCTTCTATGATTGTTCCATTGCTTATCCAAAAAAATACTGAAAAGCAAACTATAATCATCATGGTTGTTATGGCTGCTTTTATGGCCTATGTTGGATGTGTCTCCCCCGCTGGTGTTATGCTTTATTGGGATGTCTCTTCTATTATTGGTGTTGCTACTCAGTTAATTGCAAAGGGATACTATAAAAAACAAGATGCAATAGAAGAGGCGCTTGAAGTGAAGGCCGTTAAAGTTGATGTAGAACGAAAAGTACAAAAAGCGCGTCCAACTAAAAAGAAAAAGAAGCACTAAAAATAATGTAATCCGGCTGAAATATGCCGGATTTGTAATATATATCGTTGGAGGATCATTATGGATGCTAAGCATTATGTTGGAGATTCAATAATGAATGCTGCTTTAGAAGCTGCTAAGGAGCTTTCTTGTAGTGTTGACGATCTTGATTATGAGGTTGTTATAGACGAAGAAGAAAGAGAATTTTCAGAAGATGAATATGCCGCTGAAATTATTGTCTATGGTGTATTAAAGAACTCTTCTGGAACTACTATGGAGCGTAAGGATCCAAGTACTTTAAGCGAAGAAGAGTTTGATTATATCGCTGATGTTACTACAGAGACGATTAGAGATGTCCTCCAATATTTTGGTGTTGAAGATTCTGAAATCGATGAGTATGAGGGTGAAGACGGAGAGATTATCCTCGATATTGTTGGCTCAGATCTAGCATTTCTCATCGGAAGACATGGCAAAATCCTAGATTCTTTGCAATTTTTAGTTACCTCTATCACTAATAAAAAACTTGGATTTAGAATTCCTGTGACCATTGATGTTGAAGGATATAAGAACAGGAGAAAAGAGAAAATAAAGGCTATGGCTAGAAGTCTTGCTGATAAAGCTGTAAAACAAAAACATGATATATGCCTTCGCCCAATGTCTCCCTATGAGCGTAGAATCATTCATATTACGTTAAAGGATGATAATCGTGTTGAGACTTTCTCAGAAGGTGTTGACCCAGAAAGATCAGTGATTATTAAGCCTTTGTAGATTGTGTCTTGTAGCTAAGTTTCTTTTTAATAAGGAGATGCAGCTATCCCAAAGTTTATACTAAAGATATAGCCAAAAATATATTTGCCAAAATGTTTTAAGCCCTCTCAAATGCCTTTAGAGGGCTTGTTTTTTCTCTGATGATCTTTCCGCCTTAAAGTATGGCCAAGTGCCTTTAAAATGAATCTGAGAGCGTTATTTTGTTTTGAACCCTTTGATAATTTTTCTAAACTGGCCAAGGGCAGGCTATAAATTAATTTTCTTTTGATTGTTTGAAAGCTTTTATAAAATAGTCTGAAAACCAAACCAGTAAATTTCTGCCAAAAAGTAATGTTTCATTAATTTTTGGCAACGATTTAATAATATAAATTAAATAAGATTTACCCAAAGATTGGCGGATGAAAACTATCGAACAAATCTTCGGTAGTTTTAGCATTATCTTAATTTTTTGTTATATCTCTTTTGCTGAATTGATAATTTTTATAATGGTAAAGAAATGATTAATGTTTTTAAATACTCTGGACTAGGGATTTCTAAAGAGTCTGAAGAATATAAAGATATATATAGATATTTACAGTTGATGCTGGAAAAGAATCGATGTATTAATCTCACAAATATTACTGATATTAATATTGCAGAACTTCTTCATATAGAAGATTCACTAGTACCTTATATCTTTCTAAAAGATTATATTGCTAAAAAGTATGTATTTTCTGATATTAGATTAGCTGACATTGGAAGTGGATGCGGTTTTCCAGGCGTTGCCTTGTCGATAGCTCTTTCTCTACATGCTACTTTGGTCGATTCTGTCTCTAAGAAAATTAATGCTATTAATTCTATTTTGAAAGAAATTGACCTTCATGATCAGATAAAAACAATTTCCAAAAGAATCGAAGAGGTTGCCGAATTGGTTAATTCTGATGAATTATCTTCGTTTCATATTGTTACAGCTAGGGCATTATCATCTTTGCCTTCAATCTTGGAGCTCTCCAGCCCATTGGTTCAACATAATGGACTCTTTATTGCATATAAAGGCTCTGTTGATGAAAGTGAATTTACTTCTGGTTTAAAAGTTGCTGATATTGTTGGTTTTGAATTAATTTCTAAAATTTCAGGCTTATTAAGCGACGATAAAACGTTTAGAAATGTGTATATATTTAAAAAGGTAGGAAATAGTCAGATAGATCTCCCCCGCCGAAATGGATTAGCACAGAAGCGACCTTTGGCCTAAAAGACAATTAATCTTTTCACGTGAAAACTTAGATAATTAATTTTAATAAGCCGTTTCATTTCACGTGAAATTATTAGGCAGTTTTTAAATTAAACTGTTTGTTATCGGCTATTTTCAACTTTAAACTTTGACAATTTGATGAGTGTTAAAAGAATATAAGAAACTAAACAAGAAAGTCTCTATTTCAGCCTAGTACATTAAAGAATATTCTTATTAAGTAAAGTAACTAATAAAAGTATTAGATATGTTTCATATACAGATAGCTGATCAAAAATTGTAACAGCTAGAATCTTGTTCTAAGACACATAAAGACTAATCTCTTGATTAAAGTCTTATCTTTTGCATAAACATTTCACGTGAAATCACTTAATCAAGATAATTTATTTTGACTTGTCATTAGAATGGATTTACTAACAAATTGATTTAAATAAACACACCAGGCGGGATTAATGAATGAGTGTCAACAGATGTTCTAAATTGTAATTAAGCAATTAAGCAATAATAGCCATTGTTTAAAGATATTCATTGAATAGTGCCAACAATTTGGATACCTATCTTACAGCAATCAAGTAGTTGATAAATTAAATAATTTCACGTGAAATGAAATTCTATTTGAAATTAAA
>CAZLCK010000025.1:0-15411 GCA_964558235.1 uncultured Coriobacteriaceae bacterium | reverse complement strand
TTTAGCATTGCAATTGTACAAATATGATATAAAATCTAGAGATAATTCATCAAAATCTTGAATTGTAGTTTAAACGCAGCAATTAGCTCTTATATCTCTCATTTCACGTGAAATGTATTAGTTAAATGTAATAAATACGTGTCGACATAAAGGGGATTGGATGCCAGAAAGTTCAAAGAAACCAAAACAAGCGATAGTTTTTGCAATTATTAATCAAAAAGGTGGAGTGGGTAAATCCACAACATCTGTAAATTTAGCTGCTGCTTTAGGAAAACAAAAGAAAAAGGTCTTATTGGTCGATCTTGATCCACAAGGCAATTCAACAAGCGGAATTGGTGGCACAAAGTTTGGGGCAAAAGGTTGTATATACGATGCGTTATTAAGTGATGTGCCTATAAAAGATATTATGCAGGAAGTAGATGCAACCAATGTTGATTTAATTCCTGCAACAATTAATCTTGCAGGGGCTGAAGTAGAATTAGTTTCTCTTATTTCAAGAGAAGCAAGACTTAAACAAGCAATAGAACCAATAAAAAATGATTATGATTTTGTAATCATAGACTGTCCACCATCTTTAGGGCTTTTGACAATAAATGCTTTAACAGCCGCAGACTCAATGATAATCCCGATTCAGTGTGAATATTATGCATTAGAAGGTGTTTCAAAGCTTATTGAATCAATGAAAATTGTCAAAAATCATACAAATCCAAATTTGGAGATATTTGGAATATTGTTAACTATGCACGATGGTAGAACTTCTCTTTGTAAACAGGTAGTTGACGAAGTAACAAACTATTTTGGCAACAAAGTGTTTAAAACAGTTATCCCAAGAACAGTAAAATTGGCCGAAGCTCCAAGTTACGGTCAAGCAATTTGCGATTACATGCCAAAAAGCAAGGGTGCCAGAGCTTATGACAATTTAGCGAAGGAAGTGATCTCTCGTGTCAAATAAAGGTGGACTTGGAAGAGGACTTTCCTCTTTGATGGGTAATGCTGCAGCAGAATCTGGCAGCAATACAATTGTAGAAGAAGTTAGTTTAAGCAAAATACAACCAAATCCGAATCAGCCACGTTCAAATTTTTCTGAAGAAAAAATTAATGATTTAGCTAAATCAATTGAAAAAGATGGTCTTTTACAACCAATTATTGTTCGCCCATTTGAAGATGGATATCAGATTGTAGCTGGAGAGCGTAGATATCATGCCTGCAAGAAAGTAGGTTTAGAAACTATCCCTGTAAGAATAATCTCTCTAGATGAGCTTAAAGCACAAGAGATTGCGTTAGTAGAAAACCTGCAGCGAGATAATTTAAACCCTATTGAGGAGGCGTGGGGTTACAAGCGTTTAATGGAGCTTGGCCAATATAAGCAAGTTGATATTGCAAATGCAATCAGTAAAAATGCTTCAACAATTTCTAATTCTTTGCGACTGTTGGATCTTCCTGAAGAGATTCAAGAGATGATGTTTGATGGTTATATTAGTGCAGGCCATGCTAGAGCGATTCTTTCATTACCTGTAGAGGAGGAAGAAAAAAGAATTGCATTAGCTAAAAAGATAGCTTCAGAAGGCCTTTCTGTTAGAGAAGCTGAAAAAATCGCAAAATTTTATTCGATTCAAGGTTTAGGGAAACAAAAGAAAGAATTATCGCCTAAGTCATTTAAGATCGTAGCTAGACAGCTTCGTAAACAATTAGATGCGGCAGTTAAGGTAAAAACCGTTAGGGGTAAGCATAAAATCGAAATTGAATTCAAAGATGAAGAGGATCTTGAGAGAATTTACGGTCTACTCGCTTCTGGGAAAAGCGCACTAGATGAGCAGAAGGAGTATTAATGAGCAAAGAAAAACAAACTTTGTTTGCTCTAGTAGGGGCGCTCATTGGATTTTCATTCGCTATAGGATATCTTGTAGCTAAAGATCGTGATTTACGTCAGGAAGTAACTAGGCAGGTGAACTCAGTTCTAAAGAGTACAAATAAAGTAGTTAATCATTATAAGAACGTAGCTGACTTTATTTCTGCTAGCGATAATTTCAATGAAAACGAAGCAAAGAGATTAATGAAATATGAGGACAAATGGGCGAGTGTGAGTTCCAAAAACATTAGTTAAACTAATACAGCCTAAAAAATCCACCGCTGTATTCCATAGCTAAAGTAAGGGGTTTATTGGCGATGATTTTGATAATTTTCGATCAGCTGTCCACACGCGCCCTTGATGTCTGCTCCGCGAGACTTTCTAATAGAGCTATTAACACCATGTGACATCAAACCGCTGTAAAAAGTCTCAACCTTTGAAGACCTAGAGGGCTTATATCCGCAGCCATCAACCCTGTTTAATGGGATAAGATTCACGTGACAGAGCATTTTCTTGCAAAAATTAATCAAAGCATCCAAATGCTGAGCATCATCATTGACATTTTCAATCATGGCATATTCCAAAGTTGGGCGTCTTCCGTTGATTTCAGAGTAGGAGATCAACGAATCTCTTAATCTATCCAACGAATAACCTTTCACGCCAGGCATAAGTTTGTCGCGAGTATTTTGAATAGCAGAATGAAGAGAAACCGCCAAAGTAAATTGTTCATTTATGGAAGCAAGACGTCGGATCATTGGCACAATTCCGCATGTTGAAATAGTAATATGACGTGCGCCGATTCCAAATCCATTACTTGAATTCAAAAACCTAGCTGCACCGATCGATGCATCAAAATTATTTAAAGGCTCGCCCTGACCCATCATCACAACATTGGTTGGCTTTGTATGAAAGTCCTCAGCGATTAGAGCGACCTGGTCAAAAATTTCACCTGGCGCTAGATTACGTGAGAAGCCTCCTTTAGCAGTTGCACAAAAAGCACAACCCATCTTGCATCCAGCTTGTGTAGAAACGCAAATGGTTAGGCGTGATTTAGAAGGGATCCCAACAGATTCAACAAGTGTGCCATCAGAGTATTTAATCAGATACTTTTTAGTACCATCACTAGACTCAAGAACATTTTCTATCTGTGCTTTTGTGAGCGGATAGGAGCTCTTAAGCTTTTCACGAAGGTCTTTCGAAAGATTTGTCATCTCATCATATGAACTGGCACACTTTCCATAGATCCAATTCTCAATCTGCTTGAGGCGAAAAGTCTTAAGCCCAAGATCATCACAGATTTCTTGCAGCCCTTCGTGGTCATATGCCTTAATTCCTGCAATTTCAGGAACAGTTCTACTCATAGCTCTCCAATCAAACTTTACAAATGTAAAGGTTACGGCAATCGATTCTGAAGAATCACAAAAGCAAACAATAAGTCTAGTACGGTTGGGCAATCAAAGATACCCGATCGAATAAAAGCAACATACGATGCATAACAGTTGCCTTAGCATTTTTAACACGGATTTAAGGGTATCATGATAAAGTATCTACCATGTGTATGTCTTTATGCTAAACAAAGAACTATGAGCATATAGATTTTTAGTAAAAGATCTCGAAAAGCGTTGAAAACTTAAAACTTAAAACTTAAAACTTTAGGAGATTCAATGATTCAGGTTGCCCCTTGTGTCCCTGCGAATATTACAGTTGCTCTACTTTATGGAGGCAAGAGTACCGAGAGGGAGATTTCGATTAAGTCGGCTGAGTCGGTGAATTTAGGGCTGAAGGATTGTGGTTTTAAAGTTGAGATGATCGACACAGGTGAGTCTGGCTATATTTCGGCTCTTGAGGCATTAAAGCCGGATGTTGTTTTTAACTGCTTGCATGGTCGAGGTGGCGAGGATGGTTGTGTGCAGGGTGTTTGCATGGAACTTGGCCTTCCTTTTACAGGCTCAGGAGTTTTAGCCAGTGCGCTTGCGATGGATAAGGCCAGGGCTAAGGTTTTTTATGAGTCGAGCAACTTAAATACTCCTGCATCGATTAGCGTCAGTGCAGATAAAAGATTAGATTATGAAGAGGCTTCTGCAAAACTTGGTAAAAAGGTCGTTATAAAACCGGCGTGCGAAGGTTCGGCTTTTGGTGTTTTTATCGTCGAAGATGAGCAGGCCTATAAACATGCGATAGATGAGGCGTTTAAGCTAGACAATGTGGTTGTTATAGAACAGTTTATCTCTGGCACGGAGGTGACCGTTGCTGTTCTAGGCAACGATGAGCTTGTGGCATTACCAGTTTTGGAGATTATCCCACATGGTGATTTTTACGATTTTGAGTCGAAGTATGCGCAGGGTGGATCGGAGCATATTTGTCCAGCAAGACTTTCTGAAGAAGTTACACAGAAGTGCCAGGATATTTCGATTGCAGCTCATAGAATTTTGGGATGCAGGGGAGTATCGCGATCTGATTTGATCATTGATGAGAATGATATACCTTGGATATTGGAGACTAATACGATTCCAGGTATGACATCGACATCGTTAATCCCAGATGCTGCCAGGTGTGTCGGCCTAGAGTTTGCGGATCTATGCAAGCTTATTGTGGAGCTGGCTCTAGAAGATTCTGTGCGCTAAGGCTTGCATGTTTTGGCGCTATCGTTGCGTTGCTGTCAAAGGGACAGTGGAAGAGATGTGTTAAAGCGCTTGGTGGACGCGCTCACCTTGCTTCGAACCTGCTTCTAACCTATTCCCATAAATTGCATCACAAAGGTTGCGATAGTAAGCCCAATCACAACAATGATTGCAAGTTTAATCAAGAAATTTTGCCAAGATCTGTTTACATATTTACCCATCAATCGGCGATCTTTTAGTAGGTACAACATAAAAATCAGTGTAACTGGGAGTAAAATTCCGCTGATAAACTGAGCAACTAGCATGATGCTCATTAAATCGATATTGGGTAGCAACACGATAATTGCCGACAAGATCACAATCACAGTAAAGATGGTATTAAACTGCGGAGCTTCTTTCCAATTGTGATCAACACCGCGCTCCCAACCAAATGCCTCACAAATAATTTCGGAAGTAGTTAAAGGCAAAACACACGCAGCCAAAAGTGATGCTGCCATAAGTCCTGCTCCAAACAGCACACCTGAAAATTCACCTGCAATGGGAGCTAAAGCCATAGCGGCATCTGCTGCCGATTCGATATGAATCCCTTGTGGAAAAAGAACAGTCCCAGTTGTTAAAACAATAAACCACGCAACGATACAGGCCACAACTGCGCCTGTTACAGCATCAATTCGGATGAACTTAAGATCTTTTACAGAGCTTCCTTTTTCTACAACATTAGACTGTGCAAAAAAGATCATCCATGGGGCAATGGTTGTACCAATTGTGGCAATAATTAGCGAAAAGTAGGACGGTTCAGCCACGGGATTCGGTACAAATGTAGCTTGGAGGGCTTCGCTCCAATCGGGTTTGGCAATAATCCCAGCAACGATATAGGTTAAAAACACGCACGAAATCAAAAGAAAGATCTTTTCAACACGCTTGTAAGATCCTCCCGTAATTAAGAGCCAAACAGCTAGTGCTGCGATTGGCACAGAGACAAGCTTGCTTACACCAAATAGCTCCATTGCTGCCGCTATACCTGCAAATTCAGAAAAAGATGTAGCTGTATTAGCAATCAAAAGTGCAAGCATGGCCAGTGCGGTTAAGCGCACGCCAAAGCGCTCTCGAATTAGTGCCGCTAAGCCCTTGCCGGTTCTTGCTCCCATGCGCGAAGCAGCCTCCTGCACGATGATCAAAAAGAGTATCATCACAGGAATCATCCACAACGTTGCATAGCCAAATTCGGCTCCACAAGTTGAATAAGTCGCGATGCCACCAGCGTCGTTTCCTGCCATAGCCGAGACCAATCCTGGACCCATAGCAGCAAAAATGAGTAGTATTTTGTTGCGACTCTTCTTGTCGGCATCTCCAGTAAGTCTTGGATTTTTTGTCTGCTCTAAATTTTTGCGCATAATCCAAACCTCATGCGATTATAGAAGCCATCCAAAGATTAATTACTAAGATTGCCGAACCTAGTTGCACTAAAACTGCAGAAATCATAAGCACAAGCGAGACAGAGACATCGCTAATCAGCTTATCTTTTTTATGCATTCGGATTGCGACCCAAGAGACAATAGCGCCGATGATAGCTGTAGCGATAATCGAGATAAGAGCTGGCAGTGCTATAGGAATCCAAAATGATATAGTTCCCTGGGTGCCAAGTAGATTTGCGCCTAAAATGCTTAAAATCGCAAAGGAAAGCAGCGCAAAAATAGTGGCCACTATGAGGCTTATCACAAGGTTATGACCGAGTAATTTGGAAAATACCAGCGTCTCATCATTGTCATATTCAATGAGGCGGTTAATCGCAAACGATCCGATGATGTCTGCAAAAACAAGAACAACAGGCATCACAACAAGCTGTGGAACGCTTAGAACAGCCGAGGCAGAGGGCGGCAGTGCAAAGACGATCATCATGGTAATAATCCAGACAAAAATCCACAGCATATGCTTGAAAAACCAGGGGAGTGCTCCCAAAATACCACTCTCAACGCCAATCTGTTTAGCGCCGGCAAGCATAAGATCTTCGTCGTGCTCCTCTTCCAAAACGTCAAAGGCATCATCGACGGTAACAATACCTAATAGGCGCTTATTTTCATCGATAACTGGAATGGCTAAAAGGTCATATTTAGATATCGCTTCGACGACCTCTTCTTGATCTATATCTGGAGAGACGGTGAACAAATCGGTGGCCGCAATATCCTCTAGCTTGGTCTCTTCATTAGCCAAAACCAGCTGACGTAGCGAGACCGTGCCAAATAGATGGTTGTCATTATCAACTATGTATACATAGTGAATAGAATCGTATTCTTCGCCTAGGTCGCGCACGCTCTGAATCGCTTCTGCCACTGTTTGGGTTTTGAGCATCTTTAAGACATCCGTGGTCATAATTCCGCCGGCGCTTTTTTCCTTGTAGCCCAAAAGTGCGCGTATGCGGTGCTGGTCTTGCACGCCCATGAGCCAAAGTAGCGTCTCCGCCTTGTCGTAGGGAAGACCTCCAATGATGTCAGCCGCGTCGTCTGGATCCATCTGTGCTAGAAGTTCAGATGCGCGATGTTCCGACATGTCTTCGATTAGGTCGCTTTGCACGTCGTCTTCAAGTTCGGCAACCGTATCGGCAGCATGTTGGTTATCTAGGTGATCAAAGACCAAAGCGCGTTGTTTTGGATCTAGCTGCTCTAGAATGTCAGCGATATCAGCTGGGTGCAGCTCGTGTAGACGCTTATGCGAGACCGAAAGCTTTACTTGGCTAAGGTCGCGATCAACCAGCTCGATGTAATTCCACGCGATGATATTTTCTTCTAGCGGCTGGTGAAATAGCTTACCAAGTGCGCAAGCCGCTCTTTCAAGGCGTGGAGATAGTGCGCGTAAAAGTCCGCGAATGCCAACCTCAGCGCCTATAAGTCTTAACCATGTGTAGGATTGAGAGAGCTTAAGGTCGTTTACACGAACGACTTTCATCCCTTGAGTGTCGACGATCTGCTTATTTAGCAGGTCGCGAGCGAGTAAAATTTCGTCTGGCTGCAAGTAGCTAAAGCGAATATTATGAGCTTCAACATCTAAGGTGATTTTGTCGTCATCAAAAGTTTTGACATACTTGCGCCACGACACCATAAATGGAGTTTTGTCTGGCCCTAAAAATGCAAGCGAAGTGATATGGGGAAAGACCTCACCTGTTGATATTGCTAAGTCGCTGACTTTTCCGATCTCACTGCCAGTAGCATCAATGACAGGGATCCCCAGGACTTGGGATAGGTAAATCATATAAATAGTCTCCTAAACTTCTTTGGGCAATCTTGCTTACAAAGAAGAGGCGTCCTAGATGGCGCTTTAGACGCGCTGACGCGGTTAACTTTGAGCAGGCAATGCCCGGTAGCTTTTAGCCCCGGCCACCTGTATCAAATTTAGGAGACCTCGGGGCTAGGATCTGTGACCTCGACTGTGGTCGTCCACGATAGCCCTTTCTGTTTGCTCTAAATACATGTCTTAAAAAGTTTTGGCGAATTTGTGCTGGAATAATTTTGACAGACAAGTTGCGATTAAATCACGCAAACAAATCTGCTGCTAAATTACGACAACAGGTGGCACAAAACCAAAAGACTTAAACAGTATATGCGAATAATTAAAAAATGGCTTGTTAACAATTACTCAACTACAGAGTTAGCAAGCTTTTGGATGCCAGATTTACGATTTGCAGCTTGGTTCTTATGAATAACACCCTTTTGGGCTGCCTTATCTAAAAGTCTGCAAGCATGGCGGGCATTATCTTGTGCAGCTGCTGCATCTTGGGCCTCAACAGCCTCTCTTACTCTGCGTGTTGCGGTCTTGAGTTCAGAGCGGATAGCTCTATTGCGGATGCGTGCCTTCTCATTTGTAAGAATGCGCTTCTTTTGACTCTTAATGTTTGCCACTTTTGGATTCCTCCTGCAAAAGCTTATTATCTACATTAGCTAAAAGACATAACCCTCTTTTTATCGAAATCTCTTTTAGCCTACTTTTATTTTGCGAAACTGTGATATCTTATCACGCAATATCGACTTCTCAAATCTTTTAGTTTTATATATGCCGTTTACGGGCGTAATTTTGTCCGCAAAAACCATCACAATGTGCACGAAACAATTAGAATAAATACATAAAACACCGCAAAGGCACTGTGTACGCCCTCTCGGTGGATTAGATGTTTGTCCAGTTGCGCGTTATATTTTACAATCACAGCTTGCACGACTTACCGAACATGCATGTCAAAACATGCTCGAAATATAAACTGCAACTTTTTTGAGAATAAAGAGAATAAAAGGAGATTGTCTTGGCAGTTAAGATTCGCCTTGCACGCCATGGTGCAAAGAAGTATCCATATTACCGTGTAGTTGTGGCTGACAGTCGCGCAAAGCGCGATGGCCGTTTTATTTGTGAAGTTGGTCGTTACAACCCAAATACAAATCCTAAGGTTGTCAATCTCAATCTTGAGCAGATTGATGAGTGGATTTCAAAGGGAGCTCAGCCAACCGACCCTGTTACTCGCTTGATCAAGATTGCGCGTGAGGGTGGTCCTGTTGCAGCTGATCCTTCCAAGAAAGGTCCTTCTAAGAAGGCAATCGCAAAAGCTGCTGCCGAAGCTGAGGCTGCTGCAGAGGCAGAGGCCGCCGAAGCAGAGGCAGACAATGAGGAGGCTTCTGATCAGCCCGCTGAGGAAGCTGCAGGCGAGGAAGAGTAATAGATGCCTAAAAGCAGGGAAGCTACAATCGATCTTGTTGATATGCTCGTGAGGTCGTTAGTTGACGATCAAGAGAGTGTTTCTGTTGTTGCTACAACCAATGATGAAGAGGGAATTATCATAGAGATTAAGGTAAACCCCGAGGAAACCGGTAAGATCATTGGTCGTCAAGGCAGGATAATTAAATCGATCAGAACACTTTCGCGTGCTCAATCTGATTTTTCAATTGAGATCGAAGTTATTGGTTAGTAATTATTCCTAACTAAAAAACTGGCTTTGTAGAAAGTATATTTACGAGGCACTCTTATGGCCGACACAACCTGGAAAAGAGCTAGCGATTATCGAAACGTTGCTCGTGTGACAGGAAAGATCGGAAAAAGTGGGGAGGTTCGCGTCGAGGCAATCGGCGGCCTTCCTTTTTTATTGCATGAAGGTATGCAAGTTTTTTTGACCCCGCCTCCACTTGATGGAATTCGCTATTCGGTTGTGGAGTATGTGCGGGAAATTGGCGATGGCTGGGCTGTTAAGTTTAAAGATTGCAATAGCGAGGCTGATGCCTTTGAGCTAAGAGGTCGCACATGTTTGGTTGCCACTGATGATATTGGTGAGTTTGAGCTTGGTGAGGATCCAGAGTCGCTTTTGGGAGCTGAGGTCTACGATGAGGAGTTTGGGTATTTAGGTGAGATCGTAGATTTGTTAGTTAGTCCAGCGCAGGTGACTGTTGTTGTTGGGGTCGGAAATGATGTTGGAGCCGGAGATGGTGATAGTTCTAGCGTGGATGAGATTTTAATTCCGCTAGTAGATGAATTTGTTGAAGGTTTAGATGATGAAGGGGTTTTGCATGTGCAGATCCCGAAGTCTTTGTTGGAGCTGAACGCTTCTGGTGTTGTTGCTGAAGATGCTGCGGCGCTAAGCGAGTCTGAGGCTGAAGTGCTAAGCGAGTCCGAGGATGAGGCACCAAGCGAGCCTGAGAACGATGATGAGTTGAGCGAAGGCGAGTTTGATGATGTTGGTTCAACCAGGCGCTAAGGCACCGGCAATGCGAGCGAACACGACGAAAAAACCCAACGAGCAAATGCAGCGACAGATGAAGCAAACAAATGCAGCGAACAGATGCGATGATGGTGGCCAAGATAATTACAACACAGGCGGTATAGGCCGATGAAGATCGAAACACTCTCTGTTTTCCCAGAAATGTTTGACTCTATCATGGGCATGTCGATTATGAAACGCGCCCAAAACAAAGGGTTTTTGGATTTTAAAGCCTATGACTTGCGTGATTGGACACACGATGTCCATCGTACAACGGATGATGCTCCTTATGGCGGAGGTCCGGGACTTTTGATGAAGCCCGAGCCTGTTTTTGAAGCGATGGATAGTTTATATGGGAGAGTCGCGTCGATAGATACTGCGCTGACAAATGCTGCGCCGGCAAGCGATGCGCCAGCAGGTGATGCGGTGGCTGACTTTGCGTCAAGCGATGTGCCAGCAAGCGATGTACCAGCAGACTTCGCGCCAGCAGACACCGCAACATTTCCGGCTGCAAAGATAGCGCACACTGCGCGCCCATATGTCATCTTTCCAACACCAACAGGCGAGCCATTTTCGCAGCGAATCGCAGAAGAGCTCTCTCAAAAAGACCATCTCTTATTTATATGTGGACATTATGAGGGTTTTGATGAGCGCGTCTACACTTTGGCCGATCGCCAAATCTCTCTTGGAGATTTTGTGCTGACCGGTGGTGAGATAGCAGCTCTTGTCATAATCGATGCTATAGTGCGCCTAATACCCGGTGTTTTAGGAGATGATCAATCTTCGATTAATGAGTCATTTTCTGCCGAAGGGCTACTTGAATACCCGCAGTATACACGTCCGGCAAGCTATAGGGGCATGGACGTTCCGCAAGTATTACTTTCGGGCGACCACGGCAAGGTGGATGAGTGGCGCCGCAAGCGTTCGATTGAACGTACAGCAAAGTTGCGACCCGATCTGCTTGAAAAAGCCGACCTTAGTGACGAGGAGCGTCAATGGGTAACAGAATTACAGCGTAAATGGAGTATGATCTAAAAGTTAGCATTTTTGCAGCAATCAAATTAGCAATTCAATTAGGTGGTAAATAACCAATGATTATAAGAGCAACATCGAAGCTAATTAAACTCGTAATAGAAATAATCGTAATAATTATTGTAGCTGCGCTTATTGCCTTTTTAGCTCGCACTTTTTTGGTGGAAACTTACGAGGTTCCTTCGAGCTCAATGGAACAAACAATCCAAGTTGGCGACTACATTTTGTCCGAAAAAGTTACATATTATTTTAGTGAGCCCGAGCGCGGCGATATAGTTACATTTACAAATCCGATGGACGAGTCAATAAGTACAGGCGAGACAGCAATTGATTCAACATCAATACTTGTCAAACGTGTAATTGCAGTCGCTGGTGACACGGTAGATATTCGTAATGGTAATTTGTATGTAAATGGGGAGCTGCAAGTTGAAGACTATGTTGCAGATGGTGTAGAAACTTATTCATTTACCGAAACCTATAATGGAATAGATATTGAGTATCCCTACACAGTAGCTGATGGAGAGCTGTGGGTGATGGGGGATAATAGAGAAAATTCACTTGATAGTAGATATTTTGGGCCGATAGACGCTGACACCGTAACAGGCAAGGTTTTCTTTATATATTGGCCGCTCGGTAGATTCGGTTTGATTTAGAATCAGATAGCTTACTTAAAAATTTTAGGAAGGCTTCGACGAAAAGGAGAATAGCCTTGATGTCTTTTCAGGACATAATTCTTGCTTTGCAGAGATATTGGGCACAAAAAGGGTGCATTATTTTACAGCCTTACGACATGGAAGTTGGTGCAGGAACATTTCACACTGCAACAACGTTGCGCTCCTTAGGACCAGATACTTGGAATACAGCCTATGTGCAGCCATGCCGTCGCCCAACCGATGGACGTTATGGTGAAAATCCTAATCGTATGCAGCACTATTATCAGTTTCAGGTGTTGCTGAAGCCATCTCCAGATGATGTTCAGGATCTCTATCTTGATTCACTAAGAGTTATTGGTATTGAGCCAACCGAGCATGATGTCCGTTTTGTTGAGGACGACTGGGAGTCACCAACGCTTGGCGCCTGGGGTCTTGGCTGGGAAGTTTGGCTAAATGGTATGGAGGTTACGCAATTCACCTACTTCCAGCAAGTTGGAGGTATTGAGTGTAAGCCCGTGCCAGCTGAGATCACCTATGGTTTGGAACGTCTGGCTATGTATATCCAAGGTGTTGATTCAGTTTTTGATCTTACTTGGGTTGAAAATGAAGATGGCACTAAGTTCACCTATGGTGATGTGTTCCTAGAAAACGAGCGTGAGTTTTCGGCTTACAACTTTGAGTATGCCGATGTCGACATGCTGCTTGGCAACTTCAACAACTACGAGGCGGAATGCAATCGCTTGCTTGAAGCAAAACTTCCTCTGCCAGCTTACGACTGCGTACTTAAGTGTTCACATGCATTTAACTTGCTAGATGCACGCGGAGCAATTTCGACCACAGAGCGCATGGGCTATATCTTGCGTGTTCGCACAATTGCGCGTGCATGCTGCATTTCGTATATGGAAAACGTTTGTGGAATCTCTGTCGGCGAGGACAACGTTGCAACAAATGAGGGTGATGCGCGATGAGCAATGCTAATGCGAGCGAGCTAAATAATCTTGTAATTGAGATTGGCACTGAGGAGATTCCAGCCGATGCTTTGGTGTTAGCGAGTGATTATTTGACCAAGCAATTTGGTGCAGAGATGGATGCGGCAAGACTAGCACATGGCGAGCTTAGGGTTTTTTCGACTCCAAGAAGGATTATCATCTTGGCCGATGATGTGGCAAGTTCTTCTACTGTGTTGGAGCAGGTTTTTAGAGGTCCGGCTGCAAATAAGGCCTTCGATGAAGATGGCAGCCCTACTAAGGCTGCACTTGGTTTTGCAAATTCTAAAGGCACTACGGTCGATCAGCTCGAGAGGCGCATGGAAGGTGACATCGAGTATCTCTACGCTAAGGTAGAACAACCTTCTAGACCAGCTACTCAAATTATTGGCGAGATCGTGAGCAACCTGATTCGCTCGATTCCTTGGAAAAAGTCGCAGCGGTGGGGGAGTTGCGAGGAGCATTTTTCGCGACCAGTGCGTTGGCTTGTTGGACTTTTGGGTAGCGAGATTGTGGATTTTGAATATGCAGGTTTAAAATCGGGTCGCGTTACCTATGGGCATCGTTTTATGAATCCAGATCCAATTGAGCTTTTATGTGCGGATGATTTGCTAGGTGCTTTAGAGGGTGCTCATGTTGTTAGCGATCCAGAGAAAAGAGAGCAATCTATTCGCAGCCAAATTGAACAAATTGAGCAGGAGACAGGCCTTTTTGCTGATGTTCCAGCTGGGACTTTTGCCGAGGTCTTAGGTCTTGTTGAGTATCCAACCGTTTTAGTTGGTCATTTTGACGATGATTTTTTGCAAGTTCCGTCTGAGATTATTACCGATGCAATGCTCTCTCACCAAAGGTATTTTCCGCTTTATGAGGAAGCTCGCGCAGAGGATGGCGGCAAGCTGTCGAGTAAGTTTTTGGTAGTAAGCAATGGAAATCCTGAGTATAACGCGACGATTATTGAGGGCAACGAGCGTGTTGTTCGTGCACGTTTAGCTGATGCTGCATTTTTCTATCATGAGGATTTAAAGCGTCCTTTAGCAGATTATGTTGACGATTTGTCGGAGATGGTTTTCCAAGAGGAACTTGGAACTATGCGCGTCAAAGTCGATCGTATCGTGAAGTTGGCTGGCAGCTTAGCTCGCCAAGGCGAATTTGATGATGCAACTATCGAGCGCACAGAGCGCTCTGCGTTTTTAGCAAAGGCCGACCTTGTAACCAATGCTGTTGTGGAATTTACTTCACAACAGGGCGTTATGGGTGGATATTATGCACGAGCTGCTGGCGAAGCTCCAGAGGTTGCTATCGCTGTTGAGCAGCACTACCGACCAAAATTTGCTGGCGATATTTTGCCCGATAACGACGAAGGCAAGCTTGTTGCAATCGCTGACAAACTAGACACAATCGCCGGTATTTTTGCGATTGGCCAGCCCCCAACAGGCTCTAAAGATCCATTTGCGCTAAGACGTGGGGCTATCGGAATTATTTCGATTTTACAGACCGGCTTTTCAGTGGATTTGTCTAGTGCGATCGAACTGGCTTTGGATGGATATGAGCAGACTGGGCTAAAGTTTGATCGTAAAGATATAACGCAGCAGATTCACGAATTTTTCGAGGGCAGATTAAGCGTTATCGCCAAGAATTTAGGCAATGATTCAGAAGTGGTAAGCGCTGTTTTGGCCACAGGAGTTATCGGCCCCGTCGAAGTCATTGAGAGATGCAAAGCTCTCTCTGAAGCACGTGATGATAATCCTGAGCTCTTTGAAGATCTTGAGATTGCTTATAAGCGCGCTAACAATTTGCGCGATCGAGAGCTTGGAATGGAGCTTGATCGGTCGATTATGGGAGATGAGGAAAAAGCTCTATTGCAAGCGATTGACATTGCAAAATCTGATGTAACTACAGCGCTTGAATCGGGTGACTATCCAAAGGCCTTGGAGTCTTTAGCTGGTATGCGCGCTCCGATCGATGCATTTTTTACAGATGTTCGTATTATGGATGACGATAAGGCTATTCGTGAAAATCACTTGCGTTTGTTAAATAGATTTATCGACGTATTCTCCGGTGTTGCGGATTTTGAAAAGCTTGGAGGATAGTCGAAACTGCAATTATTTCTGCAAGCTTTGTTTTTAGGGTAACCTCAATGTCAAAATCCATGAAAATTTGTGTCTTTTGCGCATCGAGTCAAAGTGTGGCCGAAAATTACAGGCAAGCCATGCACGATCTAGGAGTCGCGCTTGCTAAAGAAGGACACTCGCTTGTGTTTGGTGGGTACGACTCGGGGCTTATGGGTGTGACGGCGCATGCTTTTCGTGAGAATGGCGGCAAGGTCTATGGGGTAGTTCCAGACGATGTAAGTGACTTTAAAGCACGCAGAATCTTTGATGCTGATGAGCTTTTTGAAGTCAACACGATCACTCAGCGCAAGTCACAGATGGAAAGTCTTGCGGAGGCCTACATCGTTGGGCCTGGCGCATATGGAACTTTCGACGAGCTCTTTAATGTGCTTGTGGAGCTAAAGATTGGAAGTCGCAATAAAGCACCGGTA
>CAZLCK010000024.1:0-20281 GCA_964558235.1 uncultured Coriobacteriaceae bacterium | reverse complement strand
TATACTTGCCATTGGCACTTGAATAATCAAAATCATCTTCACTGTCTATTTCTATGAATTCGATAGTTGGTCCTGTCTGTATCGTATATGCGTATGCAAATGAATTGGTGAAAACACCAGACAGAACAAGTATTACTGCCAAAATACTTAGTAATGTTTTCCTTAGAAAACCTTTATGGATTGATGCTACGTTCATAGTGTCTTTTCCCTCCAAAAAAGCTGACAATCTAGCCTCAAGCTGATCTTTTATGTCCACACAATCTACAAAGAGTACCCCCCCCCCGCATATTTTTGTCAAGCGGCAAGTTCTAGTGAACGTTGCAACGTCTCACAAAAAGGGATGGAATGTTCTTGGGATAAGTTTTAGTCTTTTTTGCCTGTTAGTGAATAGCCACCTGATCTCCATGTGCTATCATTTGGTCGGATAAAACCGACTCGGTTAGGATCGACTAAATGAACGCAAAAACAAATTTCATCGGAAGAGAACGCGAACTTGCCCGCATAGGCAAGGAGTTCGCGCAGCCCGAACAGCGAAATATCCTGATATACGGCCGCCGTCGCATCGGGAAAAGCGAGCTTATCAAACAGGCTTTAAGTCGCACGTCTCAGACCACACCTCAGATCACATCCATCTACTACGAATGCCGGCAGACTTCTGAGGCGGACAACGTGCAGAGCCTGAGTGGTCTCGCTTCGGATCTATTCGGCTTTCCGCCTCTTGCGCTTGGCAGTATACGAGAGTTTCTTGATTTCCTTTTTACGCAAGCCCGCGAACAAAACATCGTACTAGTCCTGGATGAATACCCATATCTACGCGATGCCGTGAAGGGTCTTGACAGTATCATCCAGGTGGCAATAGATGAGCATCGCAATGATTCGCAGCTTAAGATAGTGCTGTGCGGCTCCTACGTTTCAGTGATGAAAGCACTGATCGAGGCTTCAAATCCCCTATATGGGCGCATCGATCTTGCCCTTGGTCTCAACCCGATGGACTATTACGATTCCGCCCGCTTTTATCCCGATTTTTCCGCTGAAGACAAGGTGCGCCTATACAGCGTCTTTGGGGGCGTTCCCTATTACAACCAGCTCATCGATCAGGACAGTTCGGTGCACGACAACATTATTGAGCTTATAACAACACCAGGGGCGAGGCTCGAAAACGAAGTCCCGCTGTACCTCAGCAGCGAAATCGCAAAGATTACGAACGCCAACGAGGTGTTCACAGCGCTTTCTCAGGGTCATTCGCGCTGGAAGGATGTGCTTGCGCAGTCTCATGTTTCCAGCAGCTCAGCTATGGCGGATGTGCTGCTTAAGCTTGAAGAAATGGGCCTGGTCGAAAAGCGCGTTCCAATCAATGAGCCGCAGAACAAAAGAAAAAGTGCGTATCGTATTGCAGATCCGCTGACGCTTTTTTATTACCGCTACGTATTTCGGTTTTTGTCTCAGCGCCAGGCACTCGATCCGAAGACCTTTTTCGATCGTTTTGTGGCGGGGGAATTCGAGGAACAATACGTGCCTCGTATGTTTGAGGAAGTTTGCCGGCAGTATCTGGTGCGACAAAACAAGCTTGGCGCGATCGAGCCGCCCTTCGATGCCATTGGTCGCTTTTGGTACAACGATCCGGTGCAGCATACGAGTGGGGAGTTCGATGTGGTCACTCATGATCCGAATGGCTACGTGTTCTACGAAGCGAAGTTCCGGGGCACTCCGGTAACTCAGCGTATGATTGATGACGAAATCGGGCAGGTGACACAGACGGGATTATCCTGCTATTCTCACGGGTTTTTCTCGCGCTCAGGTTTTGAGGCGCAAGCAAACGAGACGCTGCGGCTCATCACCCTTGACGAGATGTACGCCTAAAGCCGTCCCACACACAGCCTTTCCAAGTTCATGCATTTGAAAAGTGCAGGGCGGCAACTAAAACTGATTATCTATGCTGCGAGGCTATGAGTATTTGGTTCTTGAGTAGTGCAGTAATGGCGTAGTCTTTGATGACACACAATGCTACAGGAAGGCGACCATGTAAAGAGGGAAATATGTGACAGGGTTGTCCGTTTCAACGTTGCGAGTATGCAATACTATCGGATTCTCTAGGATGTAGTTTTCAACTGCGAGCAGCGCATCCAGCGAAGCATGCTTGTGGCTGGTTTTGCCAGACTTGACCTCAACGGGCTGGATTCCAATTCCCCGACTTCTTTCTAGGAGAAAGTCTACTTCGCCGATCCCCTTCGACGAATAGTAATGCAGTGATTCATGCCCGTGTGCGCGCAGTTCCTGTGCTACGGCATTCTCAAACGCCGATCCCATGTTGATGGAATCGCGGGCAAGAAGCAGCTGCTCCACATCGACCGACGCGAAAGTAGAAAAAAGAAGACCCACGTCGCTCATATAAAATTTAAAGAAGCTACCTTCTTCGGACAGCCCTAATGGGAAGATAGCTTCAGATGACCTTATCACGGGCAGAGCAACACCGGCGTTTTTGAGCCAGTCGAAGTCGGGGCGCATCTCATCGAAGCGCTTGCGCTTGTCTATCCCCGAGACAATGAAGCGTTTATTGTCTTTGGCTAGCTGTCCTGGTAGCGCATCGTAAATCGTTTGGATGCGCTGGGCATGAACCGGGTCTTTCACGTATTTTTTAATGTCGTGACGGTAGGCTTGCCTAATTCCTTTTTGCCGAACCCGCATAGCCTGTGTGTCATGTGTCGAACAGAACACCTGGACAGCTTCAGGCATACCGCCAATAAGGACGTAGCGCATAAAACAATCCATAAGCCTATCATGGATGAATTCGGGGACTATCTCGCGGCGTTCGAAGCATTCACGAGCAGCTTCCCAGAGCGAATCGTCAACGCCCACAGCCCAGCTGAATTCCTGTAAATCCATAGGAAACATTTCGATAATATCGAGAGTCCCGGCAGGCAAGGAGCGAAAATCGTAAGCTGAAACCCCCAGCATAGAACCTGAGTAGATCACGTCGAAGCGCTTGTCTGTCGCTAGATATCGCATCCAAGTGAGAGCTTCTTCGCACTGTTGCACCTCGTCAAAGAAGAGAAGAGTCTTTCCGTCAGAAAGGGGCCTGCTTGCCAAGGCGGTAACTCTCATAAGTAGGTCATCCAGACTCTTAGCTCCTGTGATTACCTTTACGGCATCGGGCTGCTCTACAAAGTCGATCTTAACGAGATTGTCGTACTCTCTTTCAGCATACTCGAGGATAGAACTTGTTTTTCCTACCTGGCGAGCACCGGTGATCAGAAGTCCCTGGTTTGTTTTCGTTCTTTTCCAAGAATTGATGGATTCGGTGATTTTTCTTTTTAATAAAGACATGATATAAGCCTCTAACCTGCGGTTCCTGCAAAATTTAACTTTAATATTCTGAAAAACCTGCAAAATACAGATTCAATTATAACCGGTTTACTGCAAAATCAGTCTTTAAAACTCTCGTCAACACTAGCCGCGAAGGATCTTCAAAGGGTCTTCGTCACCGACGAGGACAAGAAAGCGAGCACCAAATTCGACATCAGCAAGATTGACTTCGGCAAGTTGAGCGCCGAGTTCTCTCGCGTGCATACCGACACGTACAAAATACTCGCTTAACGAAAGATTACTTTTCTATATAGAACAAAATTCCAAGCAGTCACACATACCATAGTTAAAAGCTTGGATATCACAGAGTTCCAGCCTTCGTGATCTACTAAATATGTAAGCGCTGCTGTTGTGATTGTAGTGTTAAAGGCAAAAAGAATCAGATAGGGAATAAGACTTCTTAGTAGATTGCATGAACTTTTAAATGTAAACAAACGATTCATCAAAAAGTTAAATGTCATCGAACATACCAGCGCTACAACGTTTGAACCGATTATCTCAAAGGGTGAAAACAACAATAAAAGCTGAAAAACAGCGAGTTCGATTGCCGCTGAAGAACAACCCACTCCTACATATTTCAAACCTTGTTTTACTAGATCTAAATGATCGTTTGAGTCTTGATTGCTTTGTGACATAAAATCCTCGACTTATTTCACTTGATAAAACTTGCATTTTACTCTCAAGTGTTTCAAATCACAAGAAGACAAAGGGTAATCGAATATAGCCACTACTCTATGTTGAAGCCTATCTTTTATAGATTCCCGCCGCTACTGCACACTAGGAGATTCCCAGCCGGGTGCGCTGGGAACTCATCGCCCATTAGAAAACGTGTCGTGCTCGGCACACAACCATCGATATGAAACCCTCCAGAAATGCATCTTCTGAAGGGTTTCATCCATAAAGCTCAAAACCTTTAGATCTAATTTGTTCGAACTTTTATCTAATTAAGACTATGCTTCGGCACTTTGTTGCTTTTCTGGAGCGATGGTGGTTTTGCCATGCTTTTTCATAGCTATAACAAATCCGACAGCTCCAATGAGTCCGAGTAGTGCATAGGCGGCCATTGCAGGAACTGCTGCGAACCAATCGTTTCCAGCGGCTTCGACGATAGCTCCGATCGAGACAGTACCGATAAACGATCCAAGATGATCACCAGCTGTTGCAATACCGATTGCCATACCAACGGTTTGAGGCATCATAGCGGCTTGAGGAGCAACTGCAAAGGTTACAGGTGGAATCATCTGCAATACGATACCAAAGATGATGCAGAATGGAATGACTTGCGAAGCGTCTGTAAGCATGAAAGATACTGCAAAGAAAATACCGGTGATGACAGTGCATATCAAAAGGAGCACTGAACGCTCTCGCTTATATGCACCTACAACAGCTGTCATGATAAAACCACCTGCAAGCATTCCGACTGTAAGGAAGCTTGTGTCGCTATTGGCGGTTGCTAGATCCATACCCAAGACTTGCTGGCAAAATGTTGGAGCAAATGTTGTATAACCAGAGCAGCCAAGTCCAAAAACTGCAAACACCAATGTTAAGAACCAAACTGATGAGTTTTTAGCCTCGGTCGCCATCGCACGGCGCTGCTCTGCCCAAGTCGAGCCTTCAGAACCAAACGCTGACTCTTTGGGAGCCTTAACGATGAGAATAAACAGGATTGCGATAACTATGAACAAAACTGTGCAGAAGAGCCAGCAAGATCTCCAACCCTCAACCCAAAGAAATCCATTTTCGGTGAGAACGTTGGCGTAATTGTAGATAAATAGCATTCCGATGGAGACCCAAATGGAGTAGAGGGCCATTGGAACAGAACGCCTGTTTGCTGGAAAAACTTCGGAAATAAGCGTTGGCATAACGGTAGTTTGCATACCATAGCCAAGTCCTTCAAATAGTCTTGCAACTAGTAGCACTTCAAAGGTTGGTGCAACTAAACCTACGATATTGCCTAAAATTGCGCAGAACAAGGCGACGATTCCGAGCGTTTTAGGCTTGTACCTAACTGTAAGAAGTCCGCCAAAAAGCGCTAGGACGATAGCCGTAATTGCTACGATCGACATCAATAGTCCGCCCTGAGTAAGTCCAATACCAAGATCCTCCATAGCTAGCGTCATTACAGGAGGAACTTTAAACTGGCCGATTGCAAAGGTGATAGCTGTCAACAATATGAAGACATATACCAGCCAAGGATTCCTCCCCTTCGATGAAACGACGTCGTTCATAAATTCCTCCCTTTCCACAGAGGATGCCGAGTCCTGTAGTGTTCACTCATAATTCACTACAAAGTTTTGTTTCGGCATCTTATGCGAGCGAGTTTTTGATAAATACCTTCACAATTTCTTCATTATCTAAACTCGCTACGCAAGTAAAAAAGATAGGGTTGATTTAAACATTAAAAATTTAATATGTTCAACTAATTAGATGAAATAGGCTAAAAAATTGGCCAACATAAAGTTTGAAAGCTTAATCTGCTTTATAGAATTCTTCTGAAAAATGCCCACGCCCCTGGAGCCGTACGCCCACGTCCCCTTAGGCCGTGTGTCCAAACCCCTCCGGGGTCATACGGTTAAGTTTAAGAAGTAACCCGTGAAAGATAGTTAAGCGATTTGAGCCTGATCCCTAGATGTTGTTCGATCCATCGCTCGCAAAAATGATTTAATTCAGCCGAAAGCGGCCCTGCTTTTTCCCCTATATTAGAGACCGCGACACTTATATCAGCAAGTTTCATTGCCAAAAGCGCTTTAATCCACTCGACTACAGTTGGCAAAACTACATCTAGATTGGTTTGACCTGCAATATCTTGATCACCTGTATCACTTTGATCGTTGATATTGTCGTCAAAAAAACCACTGCCACCCTCAAACTGACAGCATTGCGGACAAATCCAGCCCCCAGCACTAATCGTAAAAAGCCCTCCTGCATACTGTTTTAGCAATTCATCATCACTTGGTGCCATATCTTTGGCGCTCTCAGTAGCCGGTATTCCGCAGATTGTACATTCATCGAACGAAGGCTTATATCCAAGATAGGCAATCGCTTTGATCAGGTAAGCAGAGACGATAAATGACAGAGCACTATCTTGCGCTTTGCCTAATGCATCTAGGGCAGCTATTGTCATTGGAAACAAAACTGGACTTCCCTGACCCTCCATTGAGGTCTTCTCCAAAAATTCAGAGATAACAGCGCCATAGGATAGATGCTCGATGTCAGCTCGGCATGCCTCGTTGGTCTGCACTACCCTAGCCTCGCTTACGATATCGAGATTTTTGCCCTCATGGAGCATCAGATCTGCCACAGATAAAAGTTCCAGGCGAGCAGAAAATGTATTTCCGGGCTTTCGTGCACCCTTTGCTACACAGCGAATCTGCGACCCCTCTTCTGAGAGCATCGTTAAAATCAGATCAGTCTCTTTGAGCTTTGTCTTTTTGAGCACTATCGCACGGGTCTTATAACTTGCCACTTGCTCGTCTCACAGTCCCTCGCCATATCCAAAACGTCTTATCTGAGCAGCATCTTTACGCCAGTTTTTCTTTACTTTAACAGTCAAATCTAAATTACACTTTTCTCCCAAAAAGTGCTCCAAATCCTCACGTGCCATAGTGCCAATATGCTTAATATTTTTACCCCCAGAGCCTATAATGATTCCTTTTTGGGAGGCGTGATCGACATAGATCGAAGCTGTAATTTGATAAAATCCTCCGTATTTACGATTTTTCTCCCAATACATCTCATCGACCATCACGCCTGTAGCATGAGGAACTTCATCATATGTTGACTTCAAAACCTTCTCACGGATAAACTCTGCCACGATAACTTCGATTGGCTGATCAGTCTCCATATTGGCCGGGAACCACCGTGGGCCTTCTGGTAAAAATTTTGCAACTGCAGCAATAAAACCCTTAACGTTAAATTCCTTTAGCGCAGAACAAACAACTACATCATCGAATTCAAACTCAGCGCTAGCTCGATCTATCTGTGCATTACACTCTTCTTGTGAGACGATGTCGGCCTTATTGATAACCAAAATCTTTGCACAGTTTATATCCCTGATAGTATCGAGAACAAAGCTGTCGCCTGTTCCAAATTGCTTATGCGCATCGAGTAAAAATGCGATGACATCCACATCGTGAATGCCTTGAACAGCAGAGTGATTAAGCTCCTCGCCGAGCGGATCGTGTGGCTTGTGAATACCCGGTGTATCGACGATGACCATCTGCATATCATCAGTATCATAGATGGCACGAATTCTGTGACGAGTCGTTTGCGCAACTTTCGATGTGATAGCAAACTTTTCGCCCATAACAGCGTTTAGCAGAGTAGATTTTCCTGCATTCGGACGGCCTACGAGCGTGACAAAACCGCTCTTAAAACCGGATTTTGGTTCTTCATAACCTACCTTAAGATCAGTAAATTCTTCATAATCATCGCTTGAAGTAACCATTATCATTCCTAAACACTGTCTTACAAAAATCTCAAAAGAGCGTTGATATAGATGATAAGCCCTACTACCGCAGCAACGATGGACAAAACCAAGACCGCTCCGGCAGCAATATCTTTTGCGAGCTTTGCCAGATTGTTAATCTCTAGACTTGCCAAATCGACCGCAGACTCGATAGCGCTATTAAAAAGTTCCGCTGCTATCACAATGCCAATCAGTACAATTACAATCGCCCATTCTATATATGTGCAACGCAAAATCGCACATGCAATCAGCGCCAAAATCGCAATCACTATATGGATTTTGATATTTCTTTGACCAACAATACCGCTTTTTATGCCCAAAATCGCATATCTAAACGCTTGAGTTAGTGTTGTTTTGCGCTCAATATCAATAGTATCTGGTGTTTGTTCGGGCTTCACCTTGACTCCCACATACCTCTAAGTTGGCGCTCTTTTGCCTGCATGATCTCGGCATCGCTATCTTCAATATGATCATAGCCAAGTAGATGCAGAGTTCCATGTGTGATCAAAAGATCAAGTTCCTCCGTGTAAGTTGTTCCATATTCGCGAGATTGTTTATAAACGATCGACGGAGCAATTACAATATCGCCTAAAAGTATTATTTCATCATCCGTATCATCTGGAGAATCACATGGAAAAGAGAGCACATCTGTTGAAGAATCGACACCACGATTCTCACGATTAAGCTCATGAATATACTCTGGGGTCGCTAAGGTAACCGATACCTCAGCTCCAGATCTAACCTTCTCCTGAGACAATATAAACTCAACGAGCTTGCTTAGACGCTCGATTGTCTTTTGTTCGTCCAAAACCCATGGACACTCATTTTTTAGTGCTTCATCAGCAAAACCTGGTAAATCGATATCTATAAAAACATCGATTGTATATGGGCTTTCCATCCATCGCCCTTTCGTGCTTTTACAATATGTCGTTAGAACACATATATGTCGTTAGAACACCTACATATTGTTAGGACAAAATTATTTTTGTAGACCGATCCACTCTACTTAGAGGCGTGGACATTTTTCTTGTCTTGAGGTGTCCAAGTTTTTGTCCACACCCCTCTCTTTAAAACTAGCGTGTCTTACTCTCGCAAGTCTCACTCCCGTGGGCCTCACTCTCATAGGCAGTAACAATCTTTTGCACAAGAGAGTGCCTTACAACGTCCTTATCCGAAAGCTTACAAAATGCAATATCGTCGATTCCAGTTAAAATCTTACGAACTGTTAAAAGTCCCGACTTTGTGCGAGCTAGATCGATCTGCGTCACATCACCAGTAACAATCATCTTTGAACCAAAGCCAAGCCTGGTTAAAAACATCTTCATCTGTTGAGGAGTTGTATTCTGTGCTTCATCTAAAATGATAAAGCTGCTGTTGAGCGTACGTCCGCGCATATAAGCTAGAGGCGCTACCTCAACTACACCCTCTGCAATCAACTCATTTGCGCGTGTGACATCCATCATGTCAAAAAGAGCGTCATAGAGCGGTCGCACATAGGGGTCGATCTTTTCAGAGAGTGTTCCGGGTAAAAATCCAAGCGATTCCCCCGCCTCAACTACGGGACGCGTAAGAATTATGCGCGTAACCTCACGATTGATTAGCGCATTTATAGCCATGGCCATGGCTAAATAGGTCTTGCCAGTTCCAGCAGGCCCGATGGCAAAGGTGATCGTATTAGAGCGTATTGCATCGATAAAGTGTTTTTGACCCGCTGTTTTAGGCCGAATTGCCTTACCTTTATAAGTGAGAATTACATCTTCTCGCAAAGCAGCTGGAGTCATATCGCCGCGTTTTACAAGATCTATCGAGTGCTTAACCTGCTGTGCTGAAAGCGCTACACCCTGTTCAATAATCTTCATAAAATCTGAGATGAGAGAGTTTACTGTCTGAACTTCAATCTCATCACCATCAAGAATAATCTTATCGCCACGAACTGTAATTCGCGCATCAAAATTATCTTCGAGCAGCTTCAAAAAATGATCTCTTGGCCCCACTAATGCCCTCATGTCAAAATCTTGCGGAACTCTAAATTCAACATGAGTAATGATAGAGGCGCCGTCTATATTTCTGCTGGACTCAACACTTTCAACTCGACTAGCCTGCACTTAATTCCTCTCAAATCTCTCAATCTTCATAGCCAACCCTATTATATTTCGCCTTTTACTATATGAGAGGCTCAGCGATAAACAGATCATTTTTTGTGTCAATCAAACGAGCTCTAACAATTTCGCCTCTTTTGTACACTCCATCTGCAAGATATGCATCGTGATAGCTCTCACACATAGCCTTATTTCCACTTAATACTATGAGATCCTCAACGGTTCCCAAACGAGTTTGCATATCGGCTCTGCTCATCTGATCCGAAAGCTTACGCATTTTCTCTGCCCGCTGCGCACTAATTTTTGGGTCTATCTGATCTTGCATTTCGGCGGCCACAGTTCCTATGCGCTTTGAATATCTAAAGACATGTATCTTAGAAAATCCCATCTCTTTGCAAAACTCATAGGAATCTTCAAAGTCTTTTTGACTCTCACCTGGAAAACCAACTATCACATCGGTCGTTATACAAACATTTGGATTAGTCTCATACAAAAGACCCACGCGTTGCGAAAATTGCTCAGCTGTATAGAGACGCCCCATGTTTTTAAGCACTGCATTAGAGCCAGACTGCAGTGGAATATGAAAATGAGGAACGAGCCTACCAGGGTTATTCTTAAGAAGATCTGCAAGCTCTTCATCGATATGCATAGGCTCAATCGATGAGATTCTTATTCGTGGGGTCTTCCCGCTATCTAATATTGTTCTAACAAGACCAGACAGATTAGTTTTTTTGGCTTTGTCAAAATAGCAGCCCAGATTTACTCCGACTAAAATCACTTCGCGAACACCGCATGAATAAGCCTCGTGAATTTGCGAAATTATCTTATCTTGTGGAGTTGATATAGGATTTCCACGCACCTTTGTAACTATGCAATATGCGCACTCATAAGGACATCCATCTTGAATCTTTATATCCATGCGAACTTTAAAATCCTCGCAAGCCCGAAGAGATATGTAAGAATCTGTATAAGGATCGTCTTGAAGAGATCTCTGTTCTACAAAAAGTATTTCAAGAGCCTTTTGAATTGCCTCATGACGAAGTGGCTCGACGACAACCCTTTTTCCAAGGCTGTTTAGTTCATCTTCGTTAAGCACAGCAGCGCAGCCAGTTACAATTACTGGACAATTTGTCTCACGAGCTGCGCGACGTATAGCTTTGCGAGTTTTTGTATCTGCTTCAGATGTAACTGTGCAGGTATTAATAATGACAACGTCGGCCTCTTCTAGGCTAGATGGTCTTGCTCCAGCTGCGATACACCTCGCTGCGAAGCTATCGGACTCTGCTCGATTGACCTTACATCCTAAATTAACGACACAAAAACATCGTTGACTAGCCATCTACGCTGCCTTTATCTCGCGTTATATCGGCAGTTTTTGCACTGCTTGTTCCTATGCTCTTCAGCTCACGGTCGTTCTTCGCAATACCTGCATTTTGTGAGCCTTTTCTAGCTCGTATATTTCCAAGTCCACCAAGCTCATAGATTACAAGCGCACTCGCAATCACACCCGCAGTTTCAGTGCGTAAAATCGTCTTTCCAAGCGTTACAACCTTGCCACCGATTTGGCGGATCGCCTCAACTTCACTCTCTTCAAAGCCACCTTCAGGACCTATAAAAAGAAATACTCTTGAATCCTCGTTTGCCTCTTGTAAACATTCCCCAATCGAACCGGTGTTGCTCTCTTCCCAAGGGCAGATAAAAATATCTCCCATAGAGCTTGCAAAATGAAGAGCATCTGCCAACTCCATTGGGTCATAAATAATTGGCGGAACGGCCTGTCCCGACTGCTTTGCAGAAGCAACAGCTACATTTTCCCAACGCTTTAGCTTAGAGGCCTTTTTCTTCTCATCCAACGAGACTATGCACCTATTTGTAATCGCTGGAATAATATGTTTTACACCAAGCTCAACAGCCTGCCTAATAAGCAGATCCATTCTCTCGCCTTTTGAAATTCCTTGCACCAAGGTGAGGTGTGGATGTTGTGAAATTGGATAGCACTCAATAGGCTTCACTACGCAGGTGTTCGATTTCTTTGACGGACTCTCCACCACTTCAGCAACGACCGCATAGGCCACCCCATCAGAAAGTATTACACGCTCACCTGCTCTGATACGCAAAACTTGCATGTGATGAGCCTCTTGTGGCTTAAGCAAAACACTCAAAGGATTGCAATCATCATTTTCTGCAAGTTCTTTAGCTGCTCGAAAAAAACTATATCTATCTTCTTCAACACCATAATCCTTACCATCTAATAAGGACAGGTCAGAAGCAAGGTTAGAAGCATTACGATCGACTTGACTTTCAGCAATTGCGCATGCAACTTCCATCAATAAGTCGAATTCTTCATCACAAAAAAACAGCGGGTAAGACAACTTGGTGCCCCTTCAAATTAGTTATCTCCTACTATCCCACGGCAGCGCTCTTTTAAACAGGATAGCCTTTAAGACAATTAAATCTTATTGAAAAAAGAGTCTTTAGGGCAATGTAGCTCCTTAAGACAGAGCATCCTTTAACTTTTGAAACGGAGTCTTAGTTTTTTTGCCCGAAACTTCTTCACCAAAAACCTCAGCTGCCTCTTCTAGGACTTTACGCTGCTCTTTTGAGAGCTTCTTTGGAATCTCAATCCAAAGATGCACATATAAATCTCCACGATTATCACTTCTTAAGCGTGGCATCCCATAGCCTTTGATGCGCACAACATCATCATTTTGAGAACCTGACGGAATCTCAACTTCAATCTCTTCATCTGGCAAAATGCCGTCGACTAAAATTGTTGCACCTAGGGCAGCCTGTAACATCGAGATCGAAAGTCTTGTGTGCAAATTGTCATTTTCGCGTTGGAAAAGCTCATGTTCTTCTACATAGACCTTTACTAGAAGATCTCCGGTAATATCGCCACGAACTCCAGCTTCACCATAACCATCCATCTTAATCTGCTGGCCGTCTCGAATACCCTTAGGCACATCGATGACAACCGTCTGTTTCTTGGAAGCTCTACCCTCGCCGCCGCACTCTGGGCATGGAATGTCGATCGTTTGACCCTCGCCGCCGCACTCTGGGCAGGTTGTTTGCGTCTGCATTGTTCCTAATATTGTGCGTTGAACACTCGTTACAACACCGCGACCACCACACTTGGAACATGTATTAACTTTGCCGCTTTTGCCAAGACCGCTTCCATGACAGGTCTCACAAGTTGCAAGACGCTCATAAGTAATCTCTTTATTAAATCCCTGAGCAACCTCTTCCAAAGTCAGACGCAAGCTAACAGCCATATTGCGTCCGGCCGTACGGGTCCTCGCCGAGGCGGAAGCAGCTCCTCCACCAAAAAAAGAATCAAAGATATCGGACATGCCACCAAAGCCACTGAAAATATCGGAAAAGTCTGCGTATCCTGCACCGCCAAAGCCCTCAGCACCATCCACAGTTCCAAAGCGATCATAATGGGCGCGTTTGTTCTCGTCAGACAAAACAGCGTATGCCTCGTTTAGCTCTTTAAACTTAGACTCCGCATCCGGATCATTGCTTACGTCCGGATGAATTTTTTGAGCCTTCTTGTAAAATGCCTTCTTGATTTCATCAGCAGTTGCGCTGCGATCTACCCCAATAACCTCGTAGTAATCGGTTGCCACTTAGTTTTTCCTCCAACAAGTCTATTCAAGGCCTGCAACAGTATCGTCCAAAAATCCCGAAGCTCTATTAACAGCCTCGATCATTTTTTGATAGTCCATACGTGTTGGGCCTACTATAGCAACAATTCCGCCATTGTCCTCTTTGCCATAACTAGATGAGACAACGGATACTCCTGAAAATGTTTCGTCCTTAATTTCACTACCAATTCGCACAGAGACTCCTCTGCTGGCTAAAAGATCACCCAGCAGACGGAATATCAAAAGATCATCATCGAGCAGACGAGCAAAGCCCATAGTAAGGGATATGCTTTGCATCTCTGGTTGTGAGAAAAGATCCTCCATACCATTTAGATGTACACGTTCATGCTTCTCTTCCAAAAGGCAATCCTCAACTTTTTTTGCAAGCTTATCTAGATCAGCTTGCAGAGTTGCGTCGCCTACCTTTATCTCCTTTGTAAGATTGGCAATTGTTAGCGGATCAAACGCACCTTTAATATCGAAGCGAGCATTGAGCAGCTCCTCAATCACTCGAACTTCTTCTGTTGTACGAGGGTGATCGAGCTCAACATTATGATTTAGAACTCGCCCATCCTTTACAGCGACAACCACAATAACGTGACGTTCGTCCAACGAAACGAGTGCGATTCTTTTTATCGCAACCTCTGTGATCTTTGGAGCCATAACAATGGCCAAACAATCTGTAAAGCGATTTAGCGCACGTGATGTTTCACGCAAGAGATTATCCAGCTCGGTTGCACTTTCGCGAAGGTTTTCTATCTCTGGATCTGGACTAGACTGCGTGCCCATTTGGCTCTGTGCTTTAGCTGAAGCGCCCGAACCTCTAGATCTGCTCGCAGCTGAACCGCTGCCTGTTTGAGAAGATGACTTCCCTCCTGCAGCCTTAGAATTTGTAGCATCTGCCTTACGCTTTTCCATATCGGCCAAAAGCTCATCGACAAATGTGCGATATCCAGCATCTGTCGGAATGCGCCCAGATGAAACATGTGGAGAGATCACATATCCATCTTCTTCGAGCACAGTAAGTTCGTTTCTGACCGTAGCGGAGCTGACACCGATGCGGTAGTTGCCAACTATAGCACGAGAGCTGACAGGCATTGCCGTCGAGATATATTCCTCAATCAGCGCGTTTAAAACCTTACGTCTTCTATCGCTTAGCATCGAAGTCCTCCCCTCTTTGGTTTTGATTTTTTTTGTTTTTACAATCCAAGTAATGCTTGGTTTTATCAGTACGCATTATCGGCTCTATGCAGTCAGTTTAGCAGCTAGAAGCATAGAGTGCTAAGTTCTCACAGTCATTATTTTTGCAGGCGGCTCTGCACTTTTGTAAGCGTAGTCACCAATCGCTTCATTAGGTTTTAGCACACTCCCAAATTGCACTATACAATTCGTTTCCCATGAGCCAGCCTTTAGTTGTAGGAGCTATCGATCCATCTTCGCATTTTTTTGCTAAACCGAGCTCAATCATCTTTTCTAAAACTTCTTCTAAGTTAGGAACTTGATTCTGTGCCATAGACAGAAACTGCTCGTCTAAGCCTCTGAAAGTCCTCATTGCTAACATAGCATCTTCGCAAAATGACTCTTTTGGACTAAGAATTTCAAAATCGCTATCTGCTCCAACAGTTTTAAGACGGATACGTAAATTTTGCAGCGAAGATTTCGATTTAGCTTGCGTCGGCTCAGCGCAACCATAACTTAGGCTGCCACCAACACTTAGCGTGCCGTCAACACTTAGCGTGCCGTCAACACTTAGGATGTCATCAACACTTAGCGTGCCGCCAACAAATTCTTTAAAAACATCTGATCCAACCAAACTCTCAAAAACACCTGATCCAACCCAGCTCTCAAAAACACCATTTTGAATAGCGATCAAAAAATTATTCGCATCCAACATCGAAGCAGCTCCGTAGCCTAATCCCAAATATTGCTTACCGCTCCAGTAAGACATATTGTGCTTAGAGTACCTGCCTTTGCGCGCATAATTTGCGACCTCATAGTGCTCAAAACCCGCCTTGAGCAATCTCTCTCTGGCTAAGATCATATGGTCGGCTTGTATATATTCATTGGGAGATTCAAGCTCTCCATTATCAATCTTTTGGGCTAACAAAGTGTTCTCCTCGATAGAAAGAGGATAGACACTTATGTGCGAAATAGAGCAAAGTTCCTTTGTTTTTGCTGGCACGCCATCTCGGTAAGTACGTTTTATGTTCGTATCTTGATAGGCGTTGACAGAGTCGATCTGTTGATTAATTGTCTTTTTCTCAGCCGAAATCTTCTCAACACCAATTTCAATAACCTGAGTCAAAGTATCCAAAAATGATTCATCATCTTGACCAGGTACACCACAAATTAGATCGACACTTACATTGTCGATATATCTGCATGCAACTTCTACAGCCTGCTTTGCTTGAACGCAATCATGAACACGTCCAAGCGTTTTTAAAACCCGATTATCTAAGCTTTGAATCCCAAGAGAAAGCCTATTTACACCACTAGATACCAAAAAATTCGCCATCTCAGCATTAAAAGAGTCTGGGTTTGCCTCAACACAAAATTCCTCTATAGAATCGATAGCAACACATCTAGAGAGCGTGTCAAAAATCCTTTGTAATTTGTCTTGCCCAATATATGTTGGAGTTCCACCACCCAAATAGATAGTTTTTAAAGAACTTAAAAGCCCAGCCTCTCCAGCTTTAAAAATTGCATCCGTTAGTCTATCTACATATGAAGAGATATTTGGGTCATCGGGCAAAACAGCACTAGTTTCGAAATCACAGTATGCACATCGTTTCACACAAAAAGGAATATGCAAGTAGAGCGCGTAGATATCTGAACTCATAAAAGGAGAGCTGCTCATGAGCAACACACCTCTATAAGATGGAATCGAGTCAAAAGCTGAGCCTGTTTTGGGTGTAAAAAGAGCGCAAACAATGAGAAAAGATTCATAAAAGCCTAGCCTCTAGCGCATCAAAAAACTCTTCAAAATCTTCAAGAGTTTTACACTTTATAACCTCACGCCTAGCTTCAACAGCTCCTGGAATTCCTTTAAAGTAAGCCGAAGCATATGTGCGCATTTTTACTACCAAATGTTCATCTCGCTCATTTAATTTTCTTGCGTGATATCTAGCGATATCGATGCGCTCTTTTGTACTTGGCATAGGTGGAGCAGGAATCTTCTCAATAACCCGCGAGTCAAAAAAGTCAAAAACCGACTCATCTGTGTGTTCTGTTGACTCAAAGGATACGCCTGCAGCATCCAAATCACTCAAATACTTAGCAGTTCTAGGAAAAATCCAGGGATTACCTTGTGCACCACGGGCGATCATTGCAGCGTCAGCGCCAGTAACGATGAAACACTTTGCAATAGAAATTGGGTCAAATAAGTCCCCGCTAGCAGCAACAGGTATACTTACCGCCTGTTTCACACGCAAAATCGTTGTCCAATCTGCTTGTCCACGATAAAGGTCGCTAGCAAAGCGCCCATGTATACAGAGAGCGCTCGCCCCAGCATCCTCCATACGCTTTGCAAATTCGGGAGCAGTTTCTAAGCCTTTGTGAAACCCTTTGCGAAATTTGACGCTCACATTAATACCATCGGATGCAGCGACCGTTTTTTTAACGATCTCAGCAGCCAGATCAGGCTGATCCATAAGTGCACTGCCCTCGCCTTTGCGGATAATCTTTCTAGCAGGACAGCCCATATTAATATCGATAACCGCTAAACGATCTCCCAAAATCTCCTGCACATAGGCTGCCTGAGCAGCGATAATATCTGGCTTTGATCCAAAGAGTTGAACGCCAACCTTATTCTCAAGTTCATCAAGGGCCAAATACTCAAAGGTCTTCTCGCTGCCATAAGCTAAGCCAACAGCAGAGATCATCTCTGTAAAGGTCAGATCGGCACCAAATTCTTTGCAGATCCCCCGATAAACAAGGTCGGTCCAGCCCGCCATGGGGGCCAGCATCAGCAACTTCACCTATTCATCAACCTCAAGGATTGCCATAAAAGCCTCTTGTGGGACTTCAACATTTCCAATCGCCTTCATGCGTTTTTTGCCGGCCTTTTGCTTCTCCAAAAGCTTGCGCTTTCTAGAGATATCACCACCGTAACACTTAGCCAACACATCCTTACGGCGTGCTTTAACATTTGTTCTAGCGATTACTCTACCGCCAATAGCTGCCTGAATCGGCACCTCAAACAACTGTCTTGGGATAACCTCTTTTAGCTTTTTTGTAAGAGAGCTTCCGCGATCATAAGCCTTATCCTTGTGAATGATAAAACTAAGCGCATCCACAGGCTTACCTGAGATCAAAATTTCCAGCTTCACCAAATCCGAAGCTTGATACCCACTAAACTCATAGTCAAGCGTGGCGTAGCCTTTAGTACGACTTTTAAGCTTGTCAAAAAAGTCCATGATAAGCTCAGATAGAGGCATCGACCACTTCATCTCAACGGTGCCCATCGAAAGATATTGCATATTGTCGAAAACACCACGATGCTCAACAGAAACTTCCATTACAGCACCAACAAAATCTGGAGGCACTAAAATTGATGCCTTAAGATAGGGTTCCTCGATATGGTCGATCATCGTTGGGTCGGGATAATCTTTTGGCGAATGCATATCGACTACCTCGCCAGATTTCATATAGACCTTATATTCAACACTTGGCGCTGTGGCGATGAGCTCCAAGCCAAACTCACGTTCTAAACGCTCTTTAATGACCTCCATATGCAAAAGCCCTAAAAAGCCAACACGAAAACCAAAACCTAGAGCATGTGAATTTTCTGGTTCATAAACTAAAGCCGCATCATTTAGCGAAAGCTTATCTAGCGCATCACGAAGAGAACTATATTGATCGCCCTCGATTGGGAAAATACCTGCAAAGACCATAGGTTTAACATCGCGATAACCAGCCAAAGGCTCCTTAGCTCCACTCTTTGCAAGCGTAATTGTGTCACCAACTTTGATTAAAGAGGGATCCTTTAAACCTGTTACTAGATATCCAACATCACCCGAACTCAAAGATTCAACGGGTGTGTTTTGCGGAGTTCGAATACCGACCTCTTCAACTTCAGCATTAGTATCTGTTGCCATGCATAAAATTTTGTCGCCCTTTTTAACCTTGCCATCCACAACTCTAATCAAAGCGACAACACCGCGGTAAGAATCGAAATAGGAGTCAAAAATCAGAGCTTTTAAAGGTGCGGATTCATCCCCCTTAGGAGCTGGAATAGTATGGACTATAGCCTCTAGAAGCTCATGAATTCCCTCACCAGTTTTTGCAGAGGCCAATACCGCCTCATCCGCTGGAATCGCAAGACCCTCTTCGATCTCCTCGCGAACCTTATCTGGGTCTGCAGCTGGAAGATCGATCTTATTAATCAGCGGAATTATCTCAAGATCTGCATTCATGGCTAAAGAGGCATTTGCTAGAGTTTGAGCCTGAACACCCTGAGTTGCATCGACGACCAAAACAGCGCCTTCGCAGGCTGCAAGAGAACGCGATACTTCGTATGCAAAGTCAACATGACCTGGAGTGTCTATGAGATTTAGACGATAGGTCTGCCCGTCGTCGGCCTTATAAACGATATGCACAGGCTGCGACTTAATAGTAATTCCACGCTCACGCTCGATATCCATCGAATCCAAAACCTGATCGACCATATCGCGATCTTTAATTGTATGAGTTGCCTGCAAAATGCGATCAGCAATTGTTGATTTGCCATGGTCGATATGAGCGATGATAGAAAAATTACGTATATATTTTGAGTCAATTGATTCCATGGCTAGATATTAGTTGATTATAAGAAGGTTTTGTAATGTCTGGGCGGGGGCGGATAAGCTGATATCCATCGATGGCTTAACAAGAAGATATAAGTAGAGCATTGTGAGCCCCTACTCGTATCGTCTTTTCATGTATCCGTGGATCGGGACTGATAAGACTAGGCGAGCAAACGCTTTGCGCCACACGTCTGCTCGCCTATTGTTGGGCATGTCTAGCGCATTGGGGTAAGTGCAGTTTAAAAAACTGAGAGCAAACTGCTCCATCGAGGTGGCACGCTAGCACTTAGAATTGCCCTGATCTTCTATATCTATTACCTCAAGAATAGGAACTTCTATAACCTCATTTTGGTTATTTGACGAAGAAGCACTCCTATATGAGGATCGAGCCCTTCTGTTATTTGCTTGTTGGGAGGATGCATACCGGTAATAAGATGAGCCAGTTGAATAACTTGTGCTCGCACTTGTACCAGTAGAGCTGTTCCTACCCGGTTCATACATATTATTACTTTTGAACGCTTTTTTTAACCTAGAAAAGCCAGAAACTATAAAAATTATTACCCCAAGGATGATTATTCCGCCAATAATCATCAGTCCAAAAAACATCGATCCTAAAAGTCCAAAAAAGCCCATGCAACCTCACAACTACTAAGCCTAAAAGATGCTAGGTTTAAAAATCCTTAAGAGATAGCATTTTTACAGCGTGTTTATGTATTATTGCACTATTATCGGATCGCCATAAAAAAGCCACATAATATTCATTGCATGTCCGCACAAAATGGATCTAGATTTTTGTTAGAAACTTTCTATACTCGTCCCCTGGGGGTTTGGTAAGTTTGAGAAGTTACCGATTTTTGTTAGATGTTAATTACGAATCAAGCTCTTGGGTCTCTAAAACTACGCACTGATTTCCTCTAGAAG
>CAZLCK010000023.1:15496-22582 GCA_964558235.1 uncultured Coriobacteriaceae bacterium | reverse complement strand
GGCATGTTCGGCTCGTGCGGAACTGCGCGTGAACCCCCTACTCATCCTCAATCCTTACCTCTTCTTGAGTTCTAGCGAACGTTGCAACACGCTACAAAAAAACGCCACCGTGTACCATTTGATACACGGTGGCTTTATCAACTGCGAAAGCGAAACTTAGTGCAAAAAGCGCAGAGCTTACAACAACCTACTACTCAGTCTCTGCGATTGTTTGGATCGCTCTTCTTGCCCAAGTAATTGCGCGGGAATGACTATTTCCATTCCATAGAAGCGGATAGTCGACACCATAGAGTCCGCCAGCAGTATTGCCTACAGCATATAAGCCTGCGATAACCTCTCTGTTAGTATCCAAAACTCTCATATTTGTATCGATTAACATTCCGCCATGAACATTTAATAGAGCTGGACCCCACTTCAAAGCATAGAATGGAGGTTCGGTAATGCTAGTTAAAAGCTCAGAGCGCTTTCCAAAGTCCTCGTCGTCGCCCTTCTCATACAGCTCGTTATAACGATCAACAGTCGCCTTAAAGGTCTCTACATCTACGCCCATCTGCTGAGCAAGATCCTCGATGGTATCGGCCTTAAAGCAGGTGCCTTTTTTAACATAACGCTCGATGGTCTTGTCGATTCCATTATCCGAAGACCACTTATCGCCATAGTCCATCATCAAAGGCTCAGTAAACTGTCCTCCAGTGATATCAGCTAGCTCGCCGAGTTCATCAAACCACTTAGAATCAAAGATCGTAAACGCATAATCATTTTTATCTTGCATGCAACAACGAATCGCCTTAGCTTGCACCCAAGTATCCTCATTCATAAACCTTTTGCCCTCCTGGTTTACAAAGAGGAAGAAGAAAACATAACAAGAAAATGCCTGTAGATGCATGGATAGCGCCCACGATGGCGATTCAAAATCTGCGCCCATCCAATATGCCATACGATGCCCATCACCTGTGTTTAAACCAATACGAGTCTCGGGATCAACTGGAGCATAGGCATTTCTCTTTGGAAGAAGTCCGATTGGGCAAAAAGTCTTGACCATCTCAGGGTTAGAGGCGATATCTCCGGTCGCCAGCACAACAGCTTTAGTTCCAACATAGCGCCTAAACTTGCCATCTGAACACTGCGCTACAGTACTCACTACGCGACCTTCGTCATTTTTTTCTAGATAGAGCGCGCGAGTCTTTCTGATAATTTGGTTGTCATCACCTTCTAGGCAACGCTCTTGCAAAATCTCACACATCAGATGAGCGCCGGCACGATGCTTATACCTATTATGACCAGGCTTTTCAACTAGATAGTGGGTTCCATCATACTCTGTGAAATCTGGACCCTTGTATTTTCCACCGAACAACCTTAGCTCAACATCTTCGCCACCAAGATCTGTTAGCCACTCAACAGACTCTGAACAATTGTTGATATAGAGCCACAAAAGTTCTTCATTCACGCGGCTTCCGCAGATGCGCATCCAGTCGCGGGCAAATTGCTTTTTGTCAATACTAACTCCAAGCTCACGCATAACCTTTGAATCTGTACAAGCAATATGTGCTCCACGAGCAACGATGTCATGGTATTTTTCGAGTATGATGCACTTTTGACCAAGGTCTGTACACCTCGCGCCTGCTGCCATTCCGGCAATTCCGCCTCCAATAATCAAAACTTCAGTTGTGATTATTTCAGCTATCTGATCTTCTGGAATATGTTCGGGTTCCTTTGCCCAAGAGCAATCTTTGTAAGCATCACGTTTGACACTCTCAACGTTATTTTTTTCAGTGTCGATGTAGTCAAACATCTCCATCTGCTCAGGAGTTAGCTCCCCTTCTTTATCCATTTAGCTCTCCTTTTTTCTATAGATATGATAGATACGAAAGTTTAGATTGCTAGCGCTTACAATTTTTTGCTCGCGTCCCATTTTTTGAAATGTAAACACGCTTAGCTTTAGCTAAAAGTGTATCGTAAGGTTTGGAGCTAATGGACAGAATCGATACAAATCACTAAGCCTACTTAAGCAAAAGCTACAACACTTTATCAGTCAAAACTTTTCAACTGACAAATTCTAGTGATGGACGCAGCCTCCGGGGAGGATGGTTAGTTCAAGAAATTACCGCACTTTATCAGTAGTCATTTGCAGCGGGAGAGTTCATCCACTGATCAACAAACTCCCCATACCTGCCCTGCTCGATGGCAACTCTCACCTTTGCCATCAAATCGAGTAGATAATAAAGATTGTGATATGTAATCAGAATAGAGCCTAGCATCTCCTTAGCTTGAATTAGATGCCTAAGATAAGCCCTTGTATAGTGGGTACAGACTTCGCAATTACATTTGGGATCGAGTGGAGTAAAATCGCGTGTAAACTTAGCATTTCTTATATTAAGTCTACCCTCACTTGAAAAGGCGGTACCCATACGACCAGTTCTGGTTGGCAAGACACAATCAAACAGATCGATTCCCATACCAACCGCCCTAACTAACGTTGTTGGATTTCCAACGCCCATGAGATAGTGGGGTCTATCCTGTGGCAGTACCAAAGCGACATCGGGCAATGTTTCAAACATCGCCTCATGAGGCTCTCCAACCGAATACCCACCGATACCAAAGCCTGGATGTCGACCGTAAACCTCTTCTATTTCGAGAAGTCTTTGTACCGACTCCAAGCGCAGATCCTTATAGAGGCCTCCCTGTACAATTGGGAAAAGAGCCTGCTTATCCTGATGATTTTCGTGAGCTTGAACACAAAGTTTTGCCCAGCGAGCCGATAGATCCATCGCCTTTGCTACATCATCTTTATCAAGATCGATCGAAGCGCATTGATCAAGTTGCATGATCACATCCGCACCGAGCTTATGTTGAATCTCCATATTCGATTGCGGCGTCCAGCGATGACGTGATCCATCCAAAATCGACTGAAATGATAGGCCATCGTCATCAAGCTTTAGCGTATCGGCCAAAGAGAAGACCTGAAACCCACCCGAATCCGTCAGGATAGGCCTATCCCAATTCATGAAACGGTGAAGTCCTCCCGCTTCTTCAATCAGATCAGCACCTGGGCGCAAGTAGAGATGATATGTGTTCGACAAGATCATCTGAGCCCCAAGCTCTTTTAACTCAGGAACAGTGATTCCTTTAACAGTTGCTTTGGTGCCAACAGGCATAAAATTTGGCGTATCGACTGGCCCGTGTGGCGTATTAAAACGCGCACGCCTAGCCTGGCTATTTTGATCGGCTTTTAGTATTTCAAACGAAAATGACATCCGTTCTCCTTGGATTAAATAATTAGCATCGCATCGCCAAATGATTAGCATCGCCTAAATAATTAGCATCGCATCGCCAAATGATAAAAATCTATACCCATTTTCTTGAGCGCTCTTATACGCATTCATAATGTTTTCTCTGCTAGAAAATGCACTGACCAACATCATTAGTGTGGACTTAGGAACATGAAAATTTGTTATGAGTGCATCTACCACATGAAATTCATAGCCTGGCAGAATAAATAGTGATGTGCTTTCACCATCAACTGCTCGAATTTTCCCACGATCAGCGTCCCAAGAGCTCTCCAAAGATCGCATAGATGTAGTCCCAACTGCAACCACACGACCGTTGTGTTCATGAGTTCGCTCTATTGCATCCACCGTCTCTTGCGGAACATAGAAGACCTCTGTATGCATATGATGATCTTCTGCTCGATCGGTCTCAACAATTCTAAAGGTGTCAAGGCCAATCTCCAACTCTACAGCTGCAATATTTACACCTTGTTTTTGCAATTTTTCCAGCAGCTCATTTGTAAAGTGCAGACCGGCTGTTGGTGCTGCAGCAGAGCTCTCATTTTTTGCATATACCGTTTGATATAGATCAGGATCGCCCTTGTAATCGTGAATATAGGGCGGAAGCGGAGCACGTCCAACCGAATGAAGAGCCTCATCCAATGTTCCAACGAGCGCCTTTAGCTCAATTAGGCGCCCTCCCCTAGTGTTATCCTGTGACCAATCGACAACTGTAGCTTGCAAAACCAGTTCGTCATCATCAGCAAAAAACTCGATGACAGCACCCGGCTTCAGACGCTTGCCTGGCCTTACAAGCGCCTCCCATAAAGCAGTGCCTTTTCCAATATCTGGACGGACCTGCTTTAATAGCAATGCCTCAGCTACACCTTCACTCTGTGCTTTTTTTCCAATTAGGCGAGCTGGCAATACCTTGGTCTCATTTATGACCAACAGATCACCTTTACGAAGATAATCCGTTATATCTCTAAAGACTTTATGCTCAATAGATCCGCTTGTGCGGCCTAAGACCAACATCTTGCAAGAGTCTCTAGGCTCAACAGGACTTTGAGCAATCTGACTCTCATCTAAATCGTATGAAAAATCTTTTGTTAGCATATTTTGCCTTATTGTTGGTTTGCCAGTTTAGTCCGCTCTTTTGCAAGCTTTCGCTCGCGACGCCTTTGAATGCGTTGTTCTGTTGCTTCCACCAATGAATAGATACATCCACAGTAATTTTGCCTATACATTCCAGCTTCGCGAGACATTTTGACAGAGTCCTCATAGCGGCTTCGATAATCCGACTCAATAGCTTTTATACCATAGATCTCACAAGCCCTTTTTAGCTCCTCGTTTATCACATCTGTAAACTGATACGGACTAATTGTTAGAGAACTGGCGATCGCACATGCGTCATTTTTTGCCGCATACTCGGCGCACTCTTTAAAACGCAAAGCATAGCAGGCTCTACATCTATCGACACTATACTTTGTGTTTTGTCCAATAGCATCAAACCAAAGATTTGGGTTATAGATACCCTCCACAAATTCAATGTTTTTCTCACGTGCGTAGGCAGCTATTGTGTCGCGTCTACGAATGTACTCAGATTCTGGTTGTATATTCGAATTTGCGTAATAGACAACGATCTCATGTCCTTCTTTTAAAAAATCATCTATTGGAATCGTAGAGCATGGTCCGCAGCATGCATGTAGAACAATTTTCATAATAATCTTTCGGCGCGCTAGGAAAAATTTGTGGTGATAGCCTCTTTCGGCGCGGAAAAGGTAGATATTTTTGTCTCTAAAACGCTATGAGTAAAACATCGTGCCCTATTCGTATCGTTCGTAAATCAGGGCTGATAATGGGCATGTCCATAAAATAAAGCTGAACTCGGCATACCTGCTCGAATCCAGCTTTTTTGAGACTAACCTTCCCCGCGACTTAAAGCATCTTAAAATTAAAAACTAACTTAGAGCTGAACGACATTGCTTGCCTGAAGCTTGCCATTTTGCCCTGTGGTTATCTCAAATTCAACATTAGCCCCCTCTTCAAGGGTTTTGTATCCCTCACATTGAATCTCAGAATAATGTACGAATAGATCGTCGCCATCCTCACGCGAGATAAATCCGTACCCCTTATCGGGATTAAACCACTTTACTTTGCCTGTTGCCATTTCTTGCCTTTCTTTCTGCTCAAAACAAGAGCTTACAAAAATGCTCAGCCCCCAGCTGAGCGAACAATATCCCCCCCCCTATCCTGAGCGGGGTAGCCCGGTAATTTTACCATATTGGATTTTAAATTTAAGGAACTATAGACAAAAAGTAACCAGAGATAGAGATAAGCTCTCATGTATTCAAAAAAGACACTCTAACCTACGCATGAGTAACATTTTGTAGAAAAATTGTGTTGTAAAACGAATGCTTTATGGCTTAAAGTCTAGATCTGCCTGAGCCTTGATCTGAGCTTCCTCATAAGCCTTCTGGGCAACGTCAATATCTCTTCTATTCTCTCTCTCGCGTTCAAGCGCGGCCTTAGCTGCATCGATTGCTTGAGTATCATTTTCAATCTCTGCCAGACGACCCCTTGCCTCAGAAATCTCACGCTCTTTGCGTCTTTGGGTTGTCTGCGCTTTGGAGGCCGTATCGTTTAGAAAAGCCTCAAAGTTCTGACCGTCTTGTAAGGTTTTTTCATCGAGCGGAATGCATGCGTTGACCTTCTGTCCGCCATATTCTACAGCCGTCCCATAGATAAACAGAAAAAATAGTGATGGTACAACAGCAACAGGCCACGGAGCACCTGAGTCTCCAATGCCTCCGATCAATCCACTAGGTTCAGATGCACGTTGAACTTCTGGATCTACCTCAAAAAATGAAAACTCTTTATATCTGCCCCCATAGGCTAATAGATCAGCGCCAAGCCTAATCTCTGCAAACAAAGTCTCGTTCATGACAACATCGACATTATCAAGCGCTAGATGATCCACAAAGAGTCGAGCCTTTCCAACAGTAGCTAAATGTTGGCCATACCTCTTTTCAATATCTGTGATAACGCGCTGTTGGTCACGTATTTCTTTATCGCGGGCCCTGATCAATTTGTTTAACTCATCTTCTCGCCTATCAATGCGAGCGTTATACTCTCTTTTTGCCTTAAGCAAATCATTTTTTTCAGGAGCGATTGCCTCCTCGTAGCGAGCCTTCTTAACACGATATTCTGCTCTTTGCAAACGCTTTTGCTGACGTTCGAACTCACGTGCAGCAGCTTTTTTTGCAACCTCAGCCGCATACCTAGGATCTTTTGCCATCTTTAGACGTTTGTGTACAAATAAAGCAATAACTACAACGATGGCTACGGCTACAACAATCCAAAAAATCGTTAATGAATCCATCGCTTAAAGCCCCTTACATAAGCTGTACTTCAATTTACATACTTCAATTTACGAATTCTACTTTTATCTATCTTATTTAACACGAAGCACAAATTACCTACTAAATGTTAATTTTTATAAATCATCCATTTTCAAATCATCGAGTGTAAGCCCAGATGTCTTATATCTCTCGCTAATTTTTCTCTGTTCTTCTACGATATCTTGGCTATAAGCTTCTTTAGACGAGATGTCGTTTGTATCTGAATCTTTATTGCCAAAATCGTTATCAAATAGATCAACTAGGGCTTGGGCTGAAATGTCTTCGGCAGGTAACTCTACTCCAAAAGCCTTTGCGATCTCTACAGCCTGCTCTCGGCGACTCTGCGCAACACCCATGCGCTCCTCAGCCTCTAGTATCTTTGCTTCTAGCAAAATCGTATGCACAACATACTTTGCTAG
>CAZLCK010000023.1:9596-15396 GCA_964558235.1 uncultured Coriobacteriaceae bacterium | reverse complement strand
ATATATACAAACAATCATTAGGTACGATTTATACCAAAAAGAAAGCTATTCTAAAGGATATTTAAGCCCCAAGTGCTCATACGCTCTTTTGGTAGCAACACGCCCCTTAGCTGTCCTGTCCAATAAGCCTAATTGCAACAAAAAAGGCTCATATACATCCTCCACTGTAGCTGGATCTTCACCCAAAGCTGAGGCTAATGTGTTTAGACCTACTGGCCTGCCAGCAAAAGTCTGCGTAAGAAGCGAAAGTATTTTATTGTCTGTAACATCAAGCCCAAGTTCATCCACTTCAAAAAACGACAGAGCCTGGGCAGCAATCTTATCTGTGATAACACCCTGGGCTTTAACTTCTGCAAAATCTCGCACTCTTTTTAGAAGTCTATTTGCAAGTCTGGGTGTTCCTCTACTTCTGCTCGCAATCTCTAGAGCGCCGTCATAGTCGATGCCAACTCCAAGCTTTCCAGATGATCTTTCTACAATCTGTGCAAGTTCATCTGTAGTGTAATAATCTAGTCTAAAAGCCATACCAAAACGATCACGCAATGGTCCAGTCAAAAGCCCTGTACGTGTAGTTGCACCTATCAAGGTAAATGGAGCAACATCTAGCCTAATCGAACGAGCAGCAGGTCCTTTTCCAATAACAATATCTAAGAAGTAGTCCTCCATAGCTGGATACAAAACCTCTTCAACATTGTGGTTTAACCTGTGAATTTCATCTATAAATAAGACATCTCCACGTTCTAAGTTTGTAATTATTGAGGCTAAATCCCCCGCACGTTCGATCGCTGGGCCAGAAGTGGTCTTAATAGAAACGCCAAGCTCATTTGCGACAACAGAGGCAAGTGTGGTCTTTCCAAGACCCGGGGGACCAGAGAACAAGATATGATCTAGGGTTTCTTTGCGATTTAGCGCAGCATCGATTAGCACGCGAAGATTTTCTTTGACTCTGGTCTGTCCAATATATTCATCTAGCTTTTTTGGACGTAAAGATCTGTCGATCCCTAAATCCTCATCATGAAGAGCAGGATCCATCGTTCTTTTGTTGGCTGAAGACACAGGTAGTTCACCGGAAATATCTTTGCCCTCCGGCTCCCACGATGCTAAATTATCAGCTTCCCAAATTGCGAAACCTTCACTCATCGACTATTCCTAATCTATAATTTTGCAGCCTCTTAGACTAAGCTATTAAGCTTTTTTAGAGCGTATCGCAATAAATCTTCTACTCTATCCTGACCAGTATAATCTTTGATTGCAAGATCTGCTTCTTGCGTAGTAAACCCCATAGATAATAGTGCGTCTTTAACTTCACCGATACTCGAAAAATCTGCCTGAACTGCTGGCTCATCCCATTGCAGATCATCAACAAAAAAGCCTTCAAAGGCGTTTTTAAGATCCACAATGATTCGCTGGGCAGTCTTTTTGCCGATATTGGGTATTTTTGAGATCTTAGCCTGATCTCCTCCAGATATTGCTCTCATTATCTCTTGAGCATCAAAGGTTGAAAGAGCACTTATTGCAGCCTTTGGACCAACGCCAGATACACTTGTCAGCTTTTCAAAGACTAATTTTTCATCTTCAGATGTAAAACCATACAATGTGATGCTATCTTCGCGGACTTGCATAGAGATAAGAAGTACTATGTAATCTCCGCCCTGACCAATGGAGCTTAATGTAGAGGTTGGAACAATTACTTCAAAACCAACTCCGTTAACGTCTAAGCCTATAGTTTGAGTTGTCTTATATTCCAAAACACCCTTTAAAAATGAGATCATCTCTTATTTCACTCCACCTTAGCTTGTTCGCTTTAGCTCGTTATACATAGCTATATTGTTCGTTAATTTTGTACCGTACTATTCTTGGCTTACTGCTTTTTCGTTGTTTTTGCCTTGTCATTTGTCACTTGTCATCTTTTTCTAAAGCACGAACGCCTCTTAAGTGAGCATGGCATATTGCAGCACCCAAAGCGTCTGCTGCGTGATCTGGTTTTGGTATATGTTCTAATCCTAGCAACGCTCTGACCATATATTGCACCTGATGTTTTTCAGCAGTTCCGTTTCCAACAATTGCACCTTTAATTTGCAAGGGAGTGTATTCTCCAACCACTAAACCCTTACCAGCAACGGCCACCAAAGCAGCACCTCGAGCTTGGCCGGTTGCAATAGCGCTTCTAACATTAGCGCTAAAGAATATCGATTCGATCCCAAGTTCGGTTGGGTGATAACGATCGATAACAGCTAATATGCCGTCATGAATCTCTTTTAAACGTTTATCTATTGAATCTTTTGCTGAAGTGGATATAGTTCCATAGGCTATGCAGCGCTTTTTTGATCCCTCGACCTCTATAACACCCCAGCCAGTATTTGCTAATCCAGGATCTATACCCAAAATTATTAATGGTCTATTGCAATACATCATTTGCGAAGACTCAGATACTAGTCCTCTTCGAGAGCAGCAGCAATCTCATCGGTAATCTCCATAGTGTGATAAACGTTTTGGAGGTCCTCGAGCTCTTCTAGCTTATCGACAAGACGCATAACCTTACGAGCATCTGAGACACTTACCTGAGTTGGAGTAGTTGGAAGCATAACTGGTTCCATACCCTTAACCTCAATACCTTGAGACTCCAAGCCATTTTTGACATCGTTTAGAGCGGTAAATTCCGTGTAGATAATCCACTCATCACCAGCATCTTCGTAGTCGTCTCCACCAGCATCGGCAACGACCATCATAAGCTCATCTTCATCTGAGCACTGCTCCTTGTCGATAATAATTTGGCCTTTGCGATTAAATTGGAAAGCAACAGAACCAGTTGTTCCAAGATTTCCACCTGAGTGTGAAAAAGCAGATCTAACATCAGCCGCTGTACGATTTCGATTATCTGTTAGAGCCTCGCAATAAATTGCAACGCCACATGGCCCATATCCCTCATAAATTACAGACTCATAGTTGGCCGCATCGCTGCCCGAACCAAAAGCCTTCTTGATCGCACTTTCGATCTTATCCTTTGGAAGCGAATAGCCCTTTGCCTTGTTAATAGCAGCTGCTAAAGAAGCATTGTTCTCTGGATTTGGATCTCCGCCCTCCTTTGCAGCAACAGTAATATTGCGCGAAAGCTTTGAGAACAAAGCAGAGCGTTTCTTATCTTGTGCAGCCTTACGATGCTTCGTCGTAGCCCATTTAGAATGTCCTGACATCTCAATCCTCCAAAATGTGCGCTATCATCTTTGCTCGCGAACTAAAATGATAGCGTACAAATGCCCTATTATCAGCCCTTTTAATGTAGACGGAAATACTTTTTATCGATTTCTCTATCGGTTGCGCTATCAGCTGTTGGAGGTTTAATCGCAAATGGAACTGCCTTTGTAAACAGACTTACAAGCGGTACAACTGCAAGCGAGACCACCATAGCGATCGCTCCGCAAATAATAGGAGTTGTAAATCCGAATATCATATTTATGATGGTAAGTCCTACGCCGCATACAAAACTTGCCCAAACACCAGCTTTGCTGATCTTTCCACTGTAAAGTCCCCAGAAAAATGGGCCCAAAAACGATCCAGCCAAGGCTCCCCAGCTCACAGACATTAGCTGAGCAATAAAGGTAATTGACGAGTTGTATTGCACCAGCGCTAACACTGTTGAGATTGCAATAAATACGACAATAAGTACACGGATCCAAATAAGCTGCTTTTTTTCGGTCATGTTTTTGACAACATTTCCCTTAATGAGATCTAAGGTCAAAACCGATGATGAAGTCAAAACCAACGAGCTAAGCGTGCTCATAGATGCTGACAAGACCAAGACAATAACCAGACCAACCAAAAAGTCGGGAAGACCCGAGACCATAGTTGGAATAATCGAGTCATATACTGGAGTCCCATTGGCAGAAACAGCTATTTGATCTGAATATAGGCGTCCAAATCCGCCCAGAAAGTAGCTTCCTCCAGCAACGATAAGTGCAAAGATTGTGGAGATAATAGCGCCCTGCTTAATTGCAGAACCGCTTTTAATTGCGTAAAACTTTTGCACCATTTGAGGAAGACCCCACGTGCCCAAACTTGTAAGGATAATAACACCCATCAGACCGCCGATATCTGGACCAAACATACTTGTAAACGCGCCTAGTTGCTCTGTGTTTTCGGCCTGAACTTGCGAAAGCGAAATAACAGCCTGCTCGAATCCGCCATTGATTTGCAGGACTACGAACACAACAGCGATGATACCCACAAGCATGACAATGCCTTGTAAAAAGTCATTAACAACTGTTGCCATATAGCCACCCAAAACAACATAGATACAGGTAATAACTGCCATACCTATGATGCATGCTTCATAGGGTATCCCAAAAGCCATCTCAAAAAGACGCGAAAGACCGTTATAAACACTCGCTGTGTAGGGGATCAAAAAGACAAAAATGATAGCAGCAGAAGCTACTTGTAGACTCTTACTATCAAAACGCTTACCAAAAAATTCTGGCATCGTTGAAGCACCGAGACGCTGTGTCATCTCGCGTGTTCTAGGACCTAGCACCCACCAAGCTAAAAGACTACCTAAGACTGCATTTCCAAGACCAATCCAGGTGGCAGCCATTCCGTAGCTCCAACCAAATTGTCCAGCATATCCAACAAAAATTACCGCGCTAAAATACGATGTTCCAAACGCAAAGGCCGAAAGCCATGGCCCAACATTTCTTCCTCCAAGAATAAACCCATCTACATTAGATGAATTTCTTCTGCAATATATTCCAACAATGATGGCAATCGCAATAAAAGCAATGAGCAGGATTATCTTTACGGCCATCGCTCCCCTTTCAAACTCCAGCGCGGCATATAAATGTCAATCATCTGTGTGAGATAGTTTTGCAAACTTGCTCTCAAACTTACCTCATATGGATAAAGCGGCTATCAAAGTACTAAATGATATTTCTTAAAAGATATATTCAATATTAAAGAATCCTTTTTTGACGATAATGGGCATATGAAACCCCATTAATGGGATGAATTAATGGGGTTTGAGTAAAAATAGACCTTATTTGATTTTTTTAGATTAACTTGCTTCAACTTCTCCAGATACCGTTCCTGCCGTAACAGTATAAGTTTCACCAGAAACAATATCAGGGCTGCTTATGATAACGGCACTAAAAGATATCTCTGGAGTATAGTCAATTACAACATTGCCATTTGAGTCAGTAATGGTGATATTTCCACTCGCTTGCGTACCAACGCTAACAGCAATCACACCCTGATCAGAATCACTGAAGGTTTGAGCCATCGTAGATGCTCCAGTTCCAATAAAGGTGCCTCCTGTAATAACTGCACTAATATCATAGTCCAGTATGGATGTATCCCCTTGCGTTGGACCGACAACGACGATATAACCACCTGAAATTTCTATAGTGCCATTGGCATCTATGCCATCACCGGAAGCATTTATATAGATATTTCCTCCAGAGATAACAAGAGTGCCATTTGAAGATGACATATTATCTCCCCATGTGTTGTCATCAAACATGCCATCTCGTCCACCGGTTGTTCCGCTACTATCAGTTCCTCCCGCAGCATTCAAACCATCATCTGTTGAAACTATGGTGATTTCGCCGCCTTGAATCTCCAGATTAAGCGCTTCTAGCCCCTCATAACTGGTCGTTATATTGATAAGGCCATCTATGACTACCAAAGTATCATCCGCATGGAAAGCATCGTCTCCAGAAGCAATCTCAAAGGTGCCATCCTGCACGATGACATAGGAGTTTGAATGAACAGAATCATCTGCAGAATCAATTGTAAAAGTACCGCCCAAAAT
>CAZLCK010000023.1:0-9496 GCA_964558235.1 uncultured Coriobacteriaceae bacterium | reverse complement strand
CGCTGAATTCATATTGTTTGTTGAATTCCTAGTAAGTCCAGATCCCATATTGCCCTGAAATTCTCCCCAAAGATCGGACGATTCTTCTTCAGCATTCTCGCTGCCACCTCCGGCAAGAATTTGGAATGTGCCCTCTGAAATCTGCATATATGATCCAGCGCTAATACCGTCCCCTTCCGCCTCTATCTTTATAGTGCCGTTTGAAATATAGACAAATCCTAGAGTTTCGTCATCGTCATTTTCGGCATGCATTCCATCTTTCCCAGCATAGATCGAGATTGAAGTCTCACCTGTAATGCGAATACTGTCATTAGCCTCTAAACCATGAGAGGCAGACGAAATCGTGTAGGTTCCGCTTGTAATTACAAGATCATCTTTACCGACTATTCCATGACCTGCTGGAGAGACGATCGACAAAGAGCCAGAGCCATTCAAGGTTAGATCCTGTTTAGAAAAGATGACCCCATCGATGTTGTTCTCATCAATTGCGGTAAAAGTTCCTCCATTTGATAGATAATTGTCAGATCCTTCTGCAAGGGTAATAAAAACCTTATCCGCTTCTAAAATATACAGAGCAGCAGATGTCTCACTGTTAATATCTACACCATTTAGTACCAGTTGAATCTTCGCGCTGTCAGAAGCATCTACAATGATCATTCCATCATCAAGAGTGCCTGACAAAATGTAGGTCGCCTCTTCGGTTATGGTGACAGTTGTGCCTGAAATCTGAACACTACTAGAACTAGCAGAAGCGGAATCTCCATTTAGCTGAATCTCAATACAATCGCTTTCATCATAATCGGTCCTATAGTCCCGATTTGTAAACATATCTGAATCTGTTTGAATATCATCTAATATTGTTGAAGCTGAAACATCATCCGATGTCTGTGAGCTAGAGGCTGTTTGCGTCGATGAGCATCCGCTTAAGCCTAATATAGTGAAAGAAATGATCACGCTTAGAGATATTGAAAAGTATTTTCTCATAGACCTAAACCCTCTCTCACAGTTCAAACGACGAATTTTCCTGAGGAGAAACTGAAATTTCTAAATTTCCATTACGGCATCTAAGCTGATCAATCATCTCTTTTTCTTTGCTTGCATCTTTAAGAGTTGTGCGATAAGTAAGACGAAACATGCTTCCCATATTTGTAGTCTTTACATAGGTAAGCTCATGAGATGTCGTATATTTTGCAAAAATATCGTCAAATACGCCTGTGTAATCTAGATCCTCAGGAATAGTGATCGTAAATATCTTGTATGCAGCTTTGTGCTTGTTGACGCCAAAATCCAGCCTGCTATATATAAGGAATGCGGCACAAAGTATTACGGTGAACACAACTGCAAAACTTAGATATCCCATACCTACTATTAATCCAGCACCCATGGCCAAAAATAGAGTACATATCTCTCTGGCTGTTCCTGGAACAGAACGGAATCGCACAAGGCTAAATGCTCCAGCAACTGCTATACCTGTTCCTATGTTGCCATTAACCATCAAGATCACTACACACACCACAGCTGGCAGCAGCGCCAAAGTTACGACGAAGCTTTTGGTGTACCGGGTGCGATACATATAGGCAAGTGCCATAATCAAGCCAACAAGCAGTGCACACCCTATGCATAACAAAAAATCAGATAGACCTATCGAGCTACTAGCATCTGAATCGAACAGTCCTGTGAAGATGTTATCAAGCACAATAAGCATCCTCCTTTTTCATATTTGGATAGATTAACGTTTTATAGGCAGTTCCATATTTCGAAAACGATCCCTTGAAAATCCGCTCGTTAGAAAGGATTTTTGTCATCCACAATGGAATAGCTCCAACGCACTTGATCTCCATTAACTCGATATCTTTTGGGAGAATTGGATAACCATAGATTTCCGACTCTAAAGACAGCTCTTCTTGCCTACAAAGAATATTGCTATCAAATGTGACACGGAAATTTGATAAGTCTTTATCTTTAGAATAAAAAGCTTCTCGCTCATAAGATAGAAAAACTGCAGGTACGAGATCTTGGTAATAATCTAGAAAATAATCGATCTCTTTTGTTATTTGACTCTCATCCGAGCAATGCTTTTCGCCACACAGCCATTGCATTGCCTCAATTTCTGGCAAGGCAATCCGACGTTTGTAAACAACCTTTCGATATTTCTTCTTTAATTCAACAAACACCGTACTCTGCGGTTTAGCCTGACAGTAGCTTCGAATGCGAAGTTTTTCCTTATATGTGGGCGAGCCAATTGAATGACGAATCAGCCTATAATCTGAGGTGTCGTAATAGATGTTTCGGATCGTTGTTTTCCCATATTTATCTAGCTCCATATAAGGCTCTATTGCCCTAAGAATTTTCTGTTTTTGGCTCGATGTCAGCATATATTTCAATTCACGCCGATTAAAAACACTCTGATAGCTCAAAAGAAAACCTCCTGTAACTTCGACGGCGTCATTGGATGGCGTCATTGTACAGAAGAAGATTGAAATTTAATTGAAATGGTTTTTACGATTTGTGTTTTATTGATGGAAGCTTTACTACAAATTCTACTTTTCCGTCAGCGCATAGAACCTGAATTGTTCCTTTGTGAGCGGTGACAATAGCCTTTGCTATGGCAAGCCCTAAACCATAGTGATAACCCTCGCCCGATCTAGCTGTATCTGCGCGGTAGAATCTTTCAAACAGATACTTTTGTTGCTCAGCAGAGATCTCTTTTCCACTATTAATAACGGTAAGAATCATTGGGGTCTTTATCCCACTTTTTCTTGCATCAGCAACAATTTCGAATCCATTTTTACCCGGAAGCATTACATCCAAAACGGCTAAATCATATATGCCCGTCTCCAATGCAAGTAGACCCTCTAATCCATCTACAAAATGGTCAACATCATATTTTTCTTGCCGCAAAATCTCGCACAAGGCCTGTGCTAATCTTTTTTCATCTTCAACTAGCAAAAGCCTCATTGCAATACCTCCAATTTACTCTATTCGATAGTCTAATTTGTAATATAAGGTACTAACCAGCGAGCTACTTAATCGAGGCTACTTAATATATGTGGTAATCTCTCCGCCGCCAACTACAATGTCGCCATCATAAGCTACAGCATATTGTCCAGGTGATGGCAAAACGCACGGATCATCAAACTCCACGACCATAGTTTTGTCATTCTCATTTAAAGTTGCAGGCAAAAGTTTTTGTCTATAGTGAGTTTTTACCAATACCTTAGTTGGGCGCTCATCTTCAGGTAAGGCCCAATTCCATGAGTCAACGCTACATCCTCTTGCTTCAAGATCCTGCTTTACACCTATAGTCACGGTATTGTTTACCATATCTTTTGCGCACACATATGCAGGCTGACCGATCGCAACACCTATTCCCTTGCGCTGCCCTAATGTGTATTTTAGTGCACCGAGATGTTGTCCTATCACTTGTCCGCTCGTATTCAGTACGTCTCCAGACTCACATCGATAACTTGAATTCTTCTCGATAAACGAAACATATCCGCCCGCATTGTCATCGATAAAGCAGATATCCTGGCTTTCATGGCTTTTTGCAGATGGCAGTCCAGCCTTGCTTGCAATCTCTTTGATCTCGGTCTTTAAAAACCCTCCCAGCGGAAAAACCGACATACTAAGCTGCTTTTGAGTCAAATGGTGCAAAAAATAACTCTGGTCTTTTAGTGGGTCTTTTGCACGCTCTATCTTTATCCAACCATCAGCTCCATCAATTCTCTTCTTCACATAATGCCCAGTAGCCATGGCGTTGCAGCCAAATTGCGAGATTTGTTCTAAGAAAAATCCAAACTTGATCGTTTTATTGCACTCAACACAGGGATTTGGGGTCAGGCCACCAATATATGCATCGATAAATGGTTCGATAACGCATCGGGAAAACTCATCTACGATGTCGATTACATGGTGCTCAATTCCCAAATAATCGGCGACCTTTTTTGCATCTGCAATCTCGCGGTTTTCACCCGGCAGCTGCTTAAAAGTAACACCAACAACATCATAGCCCTGCTCTAAAAGCAGAAGCGCCACTACAGAAGAGTCGACGCCTCCGCTCATTGCAACACCTATGCGATTGATACCCTTTAATTGAACATCCAAGATTGCACTCGAATTCCTTGCGCGTCCAAAAATTCACATATGTACAAACACGCGAGCTTAAGCGTTTAGCAAGAAGGTCTTATACAGCATAAACGCGAGCTTAGGCATTTTAAGCGTTTAGCAAAAATGCCTTATAGCCTTTGTAGGCCTCATAAACATCTGCTTTGCTGGTAACTTCCCATGGAGCATGCATAGACAAAACAGCAACTCCACTGTCTATAACATCCATATCATACCTTGCAGGAATATAGGCAATTGTTCCTCCGCCACCAGCGTCAACTTTGCCAAGCTCTGCAGTTTGAAAAGCCACATTTGCATCGTCCATAACCTTACGAACCTCTGCAACATACTCTGCCGACGAGTCATTACTCCCACTTTTGCCGCGAGCTCCAGTGTACTTGTTAAACACGAGTCCGCGTCCTAAATATGCAGCATTTTTTGGCTCAAAAACGCTTGCATAATTAGGATCTAAACCTGCAGAAACATCACTGGATAACATCTTAGAAGCACCCAATGCGCGTCTAAGCTTAAGCTGCCCGCCTTCGCCAGCAAGCTCCATCACCTCAGCCACTGAGTTCTCAAAGAAAAGTGACTCCATACCTGTGGCTCCAACGCTTCCGATCTCCTCTTTATCGACAAGGATGGTCACGCATGTCTTTTCTGGGATTATGTCGGCAATATCGAGTTGAGCCTCCAAACTGGTATAGGCACAGACCCTGTCGTCTTGACCATAGCCGATGATCATGCTGCGATCAAAGCCGAGCTCACGAGCGCGTCCTGCTGGCACAACCTCAATTTCAGCGGAAAGAAAATCTTCCTCACAAATGCCATACTTCTCATCCAAAACTTTCAAAACAAAGGCCTTTACCGGTTCCTTTTTAGCATCCTTTTGCCATTGAGCTTTGCTGTCTGCGCTATCGCTATCATCATTGCTGGCGCTCTCGTCGTCTTTGGAGTTCTCGCTATTTTCAGAGCTCTCATCCTTTTCTTCCTCAATAACCAACGGACGTCCACCAATTAAAACATCAAGAACTTCGCCCTCAACAGCGCTTGAAGCGCTCTTCTTCATCTGCTCTGCTCCTAGATGCGGCAGTAGATCAGTCACACAAAATACTGGATCCTCAGGATCTTCACCAACAACAATCGAGACAACTTCTCCATCAGTCTTTGCAACAACGCCGTGGAGCGCCAAAGGCATTGTCACCCATTGATATTTCTTAATTCCGCCATAGTAATGTGTATCCAAAAAGGCCAAATCATTGCTCTCATAAAGCGGATTTTGCTTCAAATCCAAACGAGGTGAATCGATGTGAGCTCCAAGAATATTCATTCCACTCTCTAGAGGCTCTTTTCCAATATGAAACATAACAAGAGCCTTGCCACGAGTATGTGCATAAACCTTATCGCCACTACTAAGCTTTTGCCCAGACTCAATTAGTCCATCCAGCAGCTTATATCCAGCTTTTTCAGCCAATTCAATTGCTCTAGAGGCACACTCACGCTCAGTTTTGTTCTCTGAAATAAAGTCTATATATCTTTTACTTAGGCTTTCAAGCTCACCGAGTTCCTCTTGAGAATATGTTTTCCAGGCGTTTCTGCGTTCCATTTCAGCCTCCTGATTGCCTAGCCTATTTGCATTTATAGTTAGACTATCATTGCAAAAAGATTTGCACATTATTTTTTAGTTTGGTTGGCAAGTTAAGCCGCTAAAAGCGCTGGACAGTAAGACGTTAAGCATACAAGGACTCGCAATGAAATTGCTCTTTAACATCTCTACTTCTGATGACGATTACAATCGTTACGACAGCCCACAAGACCTAGACGAACTACTAGAGGGTTTTGATGGATTGGAACTTAGCTACTATGGCGAAGATCCGCGTGGAAATATCTCTGCTGAGCGTGTGCTTGGCTTTCATATGAGCTACTTTTATACCTTTGTAGATTTTTGGAATGGCAATCTTGATGAAGCGCTCAAAAACTTTTTAACGATAGACAATCTGATCACTTTTTATGGCGGGACAACACGAGATTGCATTGTCAAACGCTTTAAGGAAGACCTAAAGATTGCTGAGCGCTACGGAGCTGAATATCTGGTCTTTCATGTTAGCGAAGCTACAATCGAAGAGGCTTTTAAAAGAAAACATCACCTTAATGAAGATGAGGTTGTAAAAGCTACGATTGAGATCCTAAACGAAGTATTCGATGACCCAAAATATGAACACTTTACGCTACTTTTAGAAAATTTATGGCAGCCTGGACTAAACTTCTTAAACCCAGATATCCCCCATAGATTCCTAGAGGGTATAAATCACAAAAATCTTGGATTTATGTTGGACACGGGCCATTTAATGCATACTAATTTGGAGCTTACAAACGAGCTTGAAGGCATCAACTACGTAAAACAGATATTAGATACGCTCGACCCTAAAGTCATCGACAGTATTCGCGGAATCCATCTAAATCAATCGATAACGTCAGAGATTATGCATAAAAACATGAAAAATCCGCCTGTTTTAAAGCCAACGTTTAGCGAGCGCAGTCTTCAACTCATGATCTATCTCTTTAGCGTAGATCTACACCAACCCTTTACCAGACCAGAAGTCAGAGAGATTGTAGATAGAATAAACCCCGAATATCTTACTTTTGAATTTATAACCGACAGCAAGGAGACCTTGCGCCGTTATCTTAAGACTCAGCGTCAGACTCTGGGGTTGGATTAGCGATATCTTGATCGAGTTTTTGCACATTCGAATAGATAATCAAGGCGACTCCTGCTAAAACAACTGGAATACTAAGCACCATTCCCATAGTCAACCAGTCTCCAAAGAGATACCCGATTTGTGTATCTGGAAGCCTTACAAACTCAACTGCAATCCTGCAAATTCCATAGAGCGCGAGAAAAGCACCTAGATATGTTCCTCGATATAGCGGTGGCTTTTTTCTCGAAAGCAGATACAAAATCACAAAGATAAGCACACCCTCTAAAAGTGCTTCATAGAGCTGCGTTGGATGCCTTGGCTCATCTCCAGCAGCTCCGCCAAAAACAACTCCCCAAGGAAGATCTGTAACATCTCCCCAAAGTTCACCATTAATAAAGTTGGCTATCCTGCCTAAGAAAAGACCGATGGGCACAGCTATAACAACAAGATCTGCTAAGGTCAAAAACTTGATCTTTACAATCCTGGAGGCAATATATCCGCCAATAGTTACGCCGATCAATCCACCATGAAATGACATTCCGCCACTCGATAAGTTAAAGATCTCGCCGGGGTTAGAAAAATAATATCCATCTCCGTAGAACAGGACATAGCCAAGACGTCCTCCAATAATAGTTCCCAAAATAATGGAGATGAGTAATACCAAAAGATCATCGATTGTTATGGGAGTCTTCCATCTTTTGGCAATCTTAAAAACAACGATTGGACACAGGATAAATGCCGCTAGATAAGCTAATCCATACCAACGAACATCTATTGGACCTATCGAAAATGCGATTGGATCTATTGCATCATAAATCTGTTGAAGCAAAGTCTTACCTTTTTACTTATGTAACCGAACGATCTTGAATCAAATACCGTGCTTTAAACCAAATACCGTGCCTCAAATCAAGTACTGCACTTTAAATCAAGTGCCGTGCCTTAAATCAAGTGCTGTGCTTTAGCCCTTAGAATTTGAATCGTCTTCATTATGTCCATGATTTTCAAACCCACCATGATTATCGTCTGAAGCATCGATCTCTTCTAGTGCGCGATCAACTGTATCGATCTCTTCAAGCTGCCTATGAAAATACTCCATCATAGCCTTTTCATCATCGGTGGGATTAAATGGCCTATCTAAAGGAGGGTTTGGAGACTTTGGTGTGAGCTGCATATTAAAACGCATCATAGAGCCTGGGCGAATCGGCGTATATTGAATCGAAATCCCAGATGCTATCTCATCACCTTTCGGTTTTAGTCCCTGCCTTGAAGAGCTGCCTTTATCCTCAGCATGTTTAGCAGCTTCTTGTGCGCTTTTTTTAATAACTTCCTGTGCCCCATCTACTGCATTAGAGGTGATGACACTAACGATATCTCTGTCTATATTGCATGTGATAGTTAGGTCACTTCCACACAATGGGCATGAAAATGTTAAAGATAATGCTCCATCCTTGGTATATGAAGCAGCCGAAAAAGAATCCATATTCAAATAGATATCCCCACAAACAGAACATCTATATTCAAATTGAAAATCTACAGTTCCCATAATGGCACCTCTAAATTAATTACCTAAGAAATGCTAGTTACTCAAGTAATGCTAGCCTATTCAGCCCTATTGTTTAGTCTAGAACCATTTTTCAAAAAATATACGCAAAACCTGCAAGATTCCTTATTAACAGCACTTCTATCAACATTTGGATCTAACAAGAGTGCGACATCAGTTGCAATTTTATGCTGAGGCCGCGCGCAATCGGTATATCTACAATCAGGAGGACATGGACTGTAAGTTATCTCAGAATAGTGGGGGCAGCGATTCATCATCTCATCGTCGCACCCTCTAATTTCCCAACAATCCATCTCCTATTATCTCCTGCAATTAAATTCGTACTTTGTTGTCTTTTTGTAGCTTATACGTAGTGTTTCTGGATCATTATTGCCTCTTGATAATGCTCTGCTTATCTCTACTCATATTAAACGTTCGTGCGGTTTGTCCTGCTAAGACTTCGGCAACTACAAGATTAGTGCAACAGAACAGTGCTCTAATAACACGGATAACTTCTTACCACCCCTCCCGGAGCCTTGCTCCTATCAATTCCCAATCCTTACTAATAGCGCGGGTAATTTCTCGGGTAATTTCTTACCACCTCCTGGGGGTGCCGAGTTTGAAAAGTTTCGTTCTAATAACGCATTCCTATCATTAGAGCATTTTTGATGATTCTAATGATTTTTTTGCCGCAAAAATTGTTATTAGAAGTTAAAATATGATTCTAACGACAGCAAAGTGTCATTAGAATCAGCAAAAGAGGACCTTATGCAATGGGAAGATCACGGACAGGGAAGGCTCAGAAAGAACCTCTCCGGTAAGCTCGCATACTACTCCTTCATACCAACGCGCCTGCAAGACATTGTCCCGATCGCACTCGATGAGAGCACTATTGGTGTGCTGGGAGCCTGTTCAAGAAAACTCGGAGAACTCGAGGGAATGCTCAGGTTTGTACCCAATGCGAACATGTACCTGACTATGTATGTTCGCAAGGAGGCTCTGTTTTCGGCGCAGATCGAGGGCACGCAGTGCACCTTCGACGACGTTTTAGACCCCTCCAATGAGACGCTGCTCGAAAAGGATGTTCACGATGTGATTGCCTATGTGCGCGCAACGGAATATGCGGTTAGTCGCCTGAATGACCTGCCTCTGT
>CAZLCK010000022.1:17989-23870 GCA_964558235.1 uncultured Coriobacteriaceae bacterium | reverse complement strand
GTCGAACTCCAAAATAAAGGACACCGGAGCCATGCTTGTTGAGGATGGCGCAGATCGAGTCCATCGCTTCCTTGATTTCCGAGGTCGTCTTTTTAAATTCTGTCTGCTCGTTTTCGCTGCCGAGGTTCATGCACAATCGCCTTTCACGGTGCGGTTTCATTTTCATTGTTTTTGTCCGTTAGAATATAGGACTTTTTGTATCGGAAGCGGTTGTCGACGGCGGGGCTGCTTGGATGGTGTTGTTTCCGTTCGTAAAAACTACGGGTCTATTATCTCTTATCATGCCCATCGTTCAAACCTTCCGGTTATGCAAACGTGGGCGAACGCACTTTTCCTTTCATCATATGGTACATGGTGAGAGATGATTGTAAGGAGTAGTAGTGAACGATATGAAAGACAAGAAGCGGTGATACAGAAATCTCGAAACTGACGTTACTGATTGTGCACAATGTCAGCTCTTGTCTCCCCAGGCCTAAAGACAGGGGCTTTATGGCGCGTATGGTAAAAAATGACATTCCCTACGTGGTAAGATTTGATCAAGTTACTTGTCAAAGGTTTTGGCGAGACAAAAGGAGCATTTAAATGGCAGCTTTTAATCTTGATTCTATAGTCGATGGAGTTTTGGGATTTGGCTCGGATGATTCTTTCAAGACTCTCGAACGCATAAAGATAACTGTGCTTGTTGACGAAAGCGCAAGCCCACAATTAATCGAATGCGCCAAACTCTCACTAATACCAAAAGATGACAATGTAAGCCTTAGAGTTGAGCCCTTTTATGACTCACCTTACGAGGTCGAAGACGATACCGATCTTTGCATTATCCTTGCTGGCTCATCTTATTGGGTTGGTGCTTCCTACCTCATTGCTGTCTCAAAAGATATTCATGCAGTCGTTTTAGCCGATCATCTAACTACCGTTGTTGAGAATTCCAAGGTTACTGACTTTCCAATTATCTACTCAGATATTATTTCGCGTGAAACACTCGCTATAAAGATTTCGTCTTGCCAAGTTATGTCAGATCTAAATTTGACTGGAGTCGAACGCGTAAAGGAGATTTTGAAAACTCCTATTAGGATTTTAGGCCTCGATGATATCTGTGCTAGATTTTGTAATTCAAAGCAGAAGACATATGAAGATATGATCGAGGCTTTGGGTGACTGGGTTATGACAAACTGTCCTGAGCTAAGGGATACATTCGCTGAAGAGTTTAGCTTTGCAATGCCAGCCAAAGTACGTTCCATCATCCGCAATAGCGCCTATCAAAATGCAGTAACGGCTGCGATCTTTTTTATGCCGGGGTCGGATTTTCCTGTTATGACTATGAATCAGGTCAAGATGCTCTTCCAAATTGAGCGCGCCTATGGTTATGGTCTGGATAAGCAGACTATCGTAGAGGTTGCCGCTGTCCTTATCATCGCGCTTACCTCAAGAACAGTTGTGCGCAAGGTTTGCAAGCATATTCCGATCTTAGGATGGCTTGTAAAGGTCTTAGCTGGATATGCAATAACGCTAGCTATGGGATATATGTTCCGCTATTACTGCGATTGCGCAAGAGAACTTCCAGATATCCCAGGACTCGATCTGTTTAGGTCAAGCTCATCTACAATCGATGGCGATGGTGCAGAAGAGCGCTTTGTCAGCGTAAAACTAGATGGATAAAGCTGTGCAATCAAATAGAGTTGTGCAATTGGATAAAGCTGTGCAATCAAATAATGTCGATATTGCGGACCCATCACTGTCTGGCTCCCATAGTTCGGTGAGCCTTTGGGACAGAGTTAAACCTCTACTTTTGAAGTGCTCTCGTCCCGCAAGATATATAGATAGCGAGTTTGGTGCCATACATAAACCAGATGCGAGCTATAGGTTTACCCTTATCTATCCAGATGTTTACGAAGTTGGACTTGCTAATCAGGGTCTGACCATCCTCTATAGGGTCTTGAACGATCTCGATGATATCTGTGCCGAGCGTTCATATCTGCCATGGATAGATATGGTTCAGGAGATGCGTGAAAACGATATTCCATTATTCTCGCTAGAATCCTTTGAACCAGTTAGATGCTCTCAGGCAGTTGGTTTTACGCTTCAACATGAGCTTTGTTACACAAATATTGTTGAGGCTCTAGATTTAGCTGGAATTAAGATTTTGGCTAAGGATCGCACAGAGGATGATCCGTTGATTATTGCAGGTGGCCCTGTTGCCTATAATTGTGAACCTATTGCAGAACTCTTTGATGTTGTGATGATAGGAGAAGGGGAGCACTCTATCGTCGAGGTTGTACAAACACATAAAAAAGCACTAGAGGACGGGTGTTCCCGCGAGGAAATCTTAAGTAGTCTTGCACAGATCGACGGTATCTATATCCCACTTTTTTATGAGGCTGATTCCAAAGGCGATCCGCTAAATCCAAGAATGGTTCCCAACCGAGATGGTGTAAAAGGGGTCGTCACAAAAAGGGTTTTGACAGATTTTGATTCTCAGTCCCCTCAAGCTATTCCGATTGTTCCGTTTGCAGATCTCGTTCATGATCGTATCTCGGTCGAGATTTTACGTGGATGCAGTAGGGGATGTCGCTTCTGTCAGGCTGGAATGATATATCGCCCTGTTCGCGAGCGATCATCGGATTCCGTTATTTCATGTGCAATAGATGGGCTTGGCAAAACAGGCTATGAAGAGGTCTCGCTTGCCTCGCTTTCCTCGACCGATCATTCTCAGATCGAGGAGATTTTGCGTCGTCTTGACCAAGCAGTTGATGGTAGGGCTATATCGGTTTCGCTTCCTTCACAGCGTCTGGATAGCTTTGGTGTGAAGATGGCCGAGCTTGTTTCTAGAGGAAAAAAGAGCGGGCTTACATTTGCTCCAGAGGCGGGAACTCAGCGTCTACGCGACATAATAAATAAAAACGTGACTGAGCAAGATCTGCTTAGCGCGATTGAGGCCGCTTTTGAGTTGGGATGGCGTCGTGTAAAACTCTACTTTATGCTCGGACTTCCCTTTGAAACAGATGAGGACGTCGAGGGAATTGTCCATCTAGCCAACAAGGCTTATGCTAAAGCTAAAGATAGCGTCGATGATAATCAGCGCGCAAATGTTCGCATGACTATATCGTGTTCTATCTTTGAACCAAAGCCACAGACCCCATTCCAATGGTGTGGACAGATCTCTATCGAAGAGGCTCTAAGAAAAGTCGATATTATTCGAAATTCTGGTCTTCACAAGGGCATAGATTTCAATTGGCACGATCCTCAAGCTTCGATGATCGAGGGCGCTTTTGCAAGAGGTGGGCGCTATCTTTTGCCCGTTGTCTTAAAGGCGTGGGAGATGGGATGTAAGTTCGATGCATGGAGTGAGCAGTTCGATTTTGATAAGTGGCTAGAAGCTGCTGACGTGTGTGGTATCGATCTTCAGCAGATTGCTAGTAGAGAGATCGATGTTGGGTCTGATCTTTTGTGGAATCACATTAGTGCGGGCGTCTCTGAAAAATATCTTGCTAAAGAGCTTGAAAAGGCTCGTGAGGCTGCAACAACTGCCGACTGCACATTTGAAAAATGTACAGGGTGTGGTGTTTGCCCTTCGCTTGGTGTGGATCTATGTTTGGGAGCTAAGCGTGTCTGAAGAAAGATTTAGATTAAGAATCTGCTATACAAAGCTTGGCAGGTTGAGATATCTATCTCACCTTGAAGTGATGCGCTGTATGGAGCGTTGTATCAGACGCGCTGGCGTGCCCTTTGCTGTAAGCCAGGGATTTTCGCCTCATATGAAACACTCTTTTGGATGGGCGCTTCCAGTTGGTGTTGGTAGCTTGGCAGAATATATGGATATTTGGCTAACAAGCTTTGTAGATCCTGTCGTGGCTTTCGCCTCTTTAAAAGCTTCTACTCCAAAGGATTTGCAAATTGTAGATGTTTATTACGTCAATCCCAAAGAACCAGCACTAGAGGTGAGTTTTCCTCATGCGATCTATGAGATCATATTGCGCTCCAATGATTGTGAGGGCAGAAGCTGCAAGGCGATAGCTGAGAGTGCTCTACAAGAACTTCTTTTGATAGGTCATGTAGTTGTGGTTAAGAAAAAGCAGGAGAAGGTTGTTAAATTCGAAGGACTTTTGGCTGAGACTCCGACTGTAGTAGAGGGAATTTCCCCAGATGATTTTGAACACTTTGAGCTAATGCAAGCTCAAAGTACGTATGCGAAAATATCTGGCTCAAAAGGCTACGAGAAAAACAGCGAAAAGATAGGACCGACACAAGAAGAAAGCGCAACCGAAGGTCTCTTTGCAACCATGATATTTCATACTTTTACAGCTGGGCAGGGTTCTCTGAGGCCAGATATCTTTGCGAATGCTATGGTAGAGCTGTCGGGTGGAAAGCTAGAAGTTGTTGCAATTACAAGAACCCGTCAATATGGCGAGCCTGCTAAGCACTAACATCTGGGAATTAGCCGCATAAGATGTCAATATCTATGTCAACGTCTATCTATAACAAAAAGAAGCTGCCGCTGTATCCCCATAGCTAAAGCAAAGGGTTTTATCGGCGATAATTTTGATAAGATATCAGTTTGAAAATAGGCAAAAATTGTTTTGGGAGTGAGTTTGTTGTTATCAACAGAGGAACAACTAAAAATTATCGGTAGTGGTGTAGCAGATATTATCCCGCTTCAAGCGCTAAAAGATAAGCTTGATAAACAGATTCCACTGCGTATAAAGCTTGGCGTAGATCCAACTGCGCCCGATCTACATATTGGACACGCTGTTCCTCTTCGTAAGATGAGGCAATTTCAGGATCTTGGGCACCAAGTTGTTTTAATTATTGGAGATGCAACAGCTCTCATTGGCGATCCGTCTGGACGTAATACCACCAGACCTCCTCTAACTTCTGAGCAGATAAAAGTAAATGCTGATACCTATGTGAAACAGGCATTTAAGATTTTAGATCCAGACAAAACTGAGCTTCGTTGGAACTCACATTGGATTGGCGAGCTTGATCTTGAAGGAATTCTAAAACTTGCAAGCCACTTCACTGTAGCTCGTATCTTGGAACGTGATGACTTTTCAAATCGTTATACAAAGCAGCAGCCAATCGCACTTCATGAGTTTTTGTATCCTGTGATGCAAGCCTATGATTCTGTAGTTGTTGAGGCCGATCTTGAGATGGGCGGAAGCGACCAGTTATTTAACCTTTTAGCTGGGCGCGAGCTTATGGAAAAGCTGGATATGGAACCACAAGCATGTCTTACCTTGCCGCTTTTGGAGGGTACAGATGGCGTCCAAAAAATGTCGAAGAGTTACGGCAACTATATTGGACTGACAGATGAGCCATCAGATATGTTTGGCAAAGCTATGTCTATTCCAGATGATTTGATGATTAAGTACTACAGGCTCGCATCTACCTATCCTGTTGATGAGATCGATGCAATCGAAGAGGCTTTGGCAACTGATAATCTTCATCCCAATAAGGCCAAGCGCGATTTGGCTAAGAATATCGTCGAAGCTTACCACGGAAAAGATGCTGCAATCGAGGCCGAGGAGGCCTTTGATAGAGTCTTTAAGAAGCATGAGGCTCCAAAAGATATTGATGAACATAGAGTTGAATTTAAGATCAACGATGAAGGTAAGGTCTACTTGCCGGCACTTCTGCTTGAGATAGGTCTAGCCTCTAGTGCATCGGAGGGTAGAAGGCTAATCGATAGCGGCGGTGTTAGGGTAAATGATGTTCAGCTTGCACAAAAGAGCTACAACATCGATCCAAGCGAGCTTCAAAATGCTATTGTGCAAGTTGGCAGAAGAAAGTTTGCAAAGGTTGTTGCCAAATAGAGGTAACTTCTTGAAACTTGCCGCACATTCTCTGGTGTTACGCGAAGGAGTGAAAAGTTTCGGTTGCCAAA